>JAHIMV010000061.1 GCA_018896315.1 Patescibacteria group bacterium
AAGCTCCCCAAAGATTCAGTTTGTAATATTATGGGAAAACAGCTTTTAAGAAGCGGCACAAGCGTATTAGCAAATTACATTGAAGCAAATTCAGCAAGTTCTAAAAAAGATTTTATTAATTATTTTACCCATTCTTTGAAATCAGCTAATGAGTCAAAGGTATGGTTGGCATTATTAAGAGATACAAATAAAGGAGATAAAGATAAGTTAAAATGGTTATTACAAGAATTAGGAGAGATAGCCAATATTTTGGCTTCTAGTATTTTGACCCTGAAAGGCAAGAAATAATTTTATCATTTTAAATTGTCATTTTAATTTTTGATATTTACATTTTACATTTTTTATTATGGTAATTAGACCTTCGGCTCTTGATGAGCCAACAATTGAAAAAAAAGCAGAAAAACCTTCTCAAATTAAACAGAAAAAGGAAGAGGAAAAATTAGAAGATTCAAAAGAAATTTTAAAAGCAGAAGAAGTTTATCATCGAGGAGTGGCTACTGTTAGAGATTTGATTACTCCCTCTTCTTTGTCTGTTAATCCTAAGTATCTTAGATTAGGCGATCGGTATCTACGAACACTTTTTGTCACTACGTTCCCACGTTATATTTTTGTTGGTTGGTTTGTTCCAATAATCAATTTTAATTCTTACTTAGATGTAAGCATGTTTTTCTATCCAGTAGAGACAAAGATAGTTCTTAAACAGTTACAAAGACAGGTAGGAAACCTTGAGTCAGAGATTTCTACTGATAAAGAAAAAGGAATGCCCCGAGATCCTCTTAAGGAAACCGCCCTTACAGATATTGAAAATTTAAGGGATAGTCTAACTACTGGAGTCGAACATTTTTTTCAGTTTGCTTTGTATACGACAATTTATGCTAAAAGTGAAAAAGAATTAGACATGCTAACTGAAAAGATAGAAAGTTTGTTTGCTTCTAGATTAGTCAAAACACGCCGCGCTTTTTATCAATCTGAACAAGGTTTTAATACTACGCTTCCTCTTGCTCAAGATGAATTAATGGTTTCTGTAAATATGAATTCCTCTCCTTGCGCCTCAAGCTTCCCTTTTATTTCCTCTGACTTAACTTCAGACAATGGGATTCTTTATGGAATTAATCGTCACAATAATAGTTTAATTCTTTTTGATCGTTTTTCTATGCCTAACGCAAATTTTGTCGTTTTCGCAACTAGCGGCAGCGGTAAGAGTATAAAAGGCAGTGAACCAGTCTTAATAAAAGATAAAAAAGAAGTGAAGCTAACGAAAATTGGGTCTTTAATAGAAAGAGTTATTAAAGAACGCGGGGCGGTTCAGTTAGAAGAAGAAATTGAAGGAGTAATTGATTCTGGAATTGAAGTTTATAGTTTTGATAAAAATTTTAAAGGAGAGTGGAGCAAGGTAACAATAGCGGCTCGAAAGAAAGCGCCAAAAACTCTTTATCGGTTTAAAACCCAAAGCGGGCGTTCAATTACTACAACAGGAGATCACAATATGTTAGTTTTAAGAAATGGGAAATTAGTCGCTGACAAGAGTGAACAAATTAAAAAGGGTGAATATGTGCCGTTAACGCGAAAACTTCCTGAACCAAAAAATCCGGTTAAATATTTTGATTTATTATCTCTCTTAAGAAATTCTAATAGGATTTATGTTGATGGCGGGCAGGAAATTATTCAGCAGAATTATCAAGTTCTCAAAAAAGCGAGAATAAATCCAAAATTAGATAGATATCTTTACAAATATCGTCAAAATAGACGTATGCCTATTAGTTATTTTTGGCAAATTTTAGATTATCTAAAAATAAAGCCGGATAAATGTTTTATTAAAGATATTAAAGTTTGTTCTTGTCAGAATCAAAAAAGAAAAAATACAACCCTGCCGGCTTTACTTAAAATTACTCCTGAATTTATGCGAATACTTGGTTATATTATTAGTGAAGGGACAACAGGTGATAAATTTGTTCTAATTACTAATCAAGACATAGAAGTTCAAAATGATATTAAGCAGTGTTTGGAGAATTTGAGTATTGCTTATTATATTCGAGCTAATAAAACGTTTGCCATGACTGGCAGAGTATTTATTGAATTAATTAGGGTATTAGGAGCTTTTGGTAAGTCGGGAGAGAAAAGGGTTCCATCATTTATATTTAATGCTTCTAATTATTATTTAGCCGAATTTATTAAGGCTTATTTTGAAGGTGACGGAGGCATAGAAACTTGTACTGTAGTGGCCGTTTCTAAGTCTCCAGATCTTATTTCTGATTTTTGCTACCTTTTATTAAGGTATGGAATTATTGGTCGTTCTACTTCTAGAAAAAAGAGAGCGACTAATAGTAGCGGCGCTGCGGGATTTTATCAGTTTTTAACAATTTCTGGAAGTGAAAATTTAGCTAAATTTGCTCAATATGTTAATTTTTTCTCTAATTCTAAAAAACAAAGACTATCAAATATTTTAGGTAAAAAAGCAAATACTAATGTTGATATTATCCCTGAGACGCAGGAGATTTTCAGACAGATTTATAGATTGTTTCACTCTCAACTCCATAGGATTCAAGATGTTATTGAACTTAAAAATGGGTCTTATAAACCATCTCGAAAGAAATTAAGAGAAGTAATTAAAAAAGTTGAACAAAGGATTGTAAGATTTAAGGAAATGGGCAAAAGATTTGAGGTTTTAGAGACTTTGCCAGAACTTTCTTCAATTATTGAGGTTGGCAGAAATAATAGGGAAATAAATAGAGCGCTGTGGAGTAATTTAGGACATAGTTGGCGGTTGATGAGGAATAAAGAAATTCATCCTCGATCAGTAAATGTTTTTAAGGCAGTGGAAGCTGTTAATGGCGCTCTTTATTCTTTAACTGAGATTAAGCAAGCAGTTCATTTTGGCTTTAAAGAGATGAATTTACCAATAAAATATTATAGCCGATCTTTACAGAGCGCCTTAGTTACTCGGCCAGAAAGTAACACGCGATACGATATAATTTATGAAGCCACTGAATTTATTCAGGAAAATTATCAAAAGCTATTAAAGAGAATTCCTCTTGTTGAAGAAAAGTTACAACAGCTCAGGACACTGGCTAATTCAGGTTTATTTTGGGATCCAATTGTTAAGATTGAGAAAATTAATAATAAAGATAAATATGTATATGATTTAATGGTTGATAATGAAGTTTTTTTGGCTGGTCAGAACGGGCTTTTTGTTCATAATTCTTATTTTTGCAAGTTAGAAGTTTTGCGTTCTTTAATGTTAGGAACAGATGTTATTATTATTGATCCAGAAAAAGAATATAAACATCTTTCTGATGCTGTGGGCGGAACTTATTTAAATATATCTTTGGCTAGTGAAAGTAAGATTAACCCTTTTGATTTACCAAGACCGTCTTCCAAGGAAACAAAAACAGCTGATATAATTCGTGGAGGGGTAATTACTGCCAAAGGGTTGTTAAAAATTATGATTGGCACACAATTTCAAGGAGGAGTAAGAGGTTTTGATGCTAAAGAAGACTCTTTAATAGATAGGGCTTTATTAGAAACTTATGCTAAAAAAGATATTGTTCCTGGCTGCGATCTTACTAAAGTAGAAATACCCACTTTAAGTGATTTGCAAGATATTTTGGCTGGCATGGAAGGAGGAGAAACTTTGGCTGAGCGGTTAAAAAAATATACTGAAGGAACATTTTCTGGATTTCTTAATAATCGCACCAATGTTAAAATGCAGAATCAGTTAGTTATTTTTTCTGTACGCGATTTGGAGGACGAATTAAGGCCTATGGCAATTTATACGATTATTAATTATATTTGGAACGTAGTCCGTTCTGAATTAAAAAGAAGAATTTTACTTATTGATGAAGCTTGGTGGTTAATGCAGCATGAAGATTCGGCTAAGTTTATTTTTGCTTTAGTAAAACGTTGTCGAAAATATTATTTAGGCGTAACCACAATTACTCAGGACGTTCAAGATTTTTTAACTTCTCCTTATGGCCGGGCCATTGTTACTAATTCGGCGCTTCAACTACTTTTAAAACAATCTCCAGCTTCAATTGATTCAATTGTTAAAACTTTTATGTTAACTGAAGGAGAAAAATATCTACTTTTAGAATGTGGAGTAGGAGAGGGAATCTTTTTTGCAGGAGCCAAGCATGTTGCAATTAAAGTAGTAGCTTCTTATTCAGAGGATCAATTGATTACTTCAGATCCAAAGCAAATGCTCGAGATAGAAGAGTCTAAGCGAGAATTTGCCAAGAGTATGGAAGAAGAAGCTGGGTAATTGGGTACTTGGGTAATCAGGTAATTGGGATCCTAATCCTGAGCACCGAATCCCTAGTTAACTAATTAAATTAAATTATGTCAAAAAGGAATATTATTATCATCATTATCGTAGTTATTGTTTTAGTTATTGCCGCAGTGATTATTTTAATTCAAAAGGATAAGCCGGTTTTAGGGCCATCACCCTCTGATCAAAAAAAAGTCAGTGAAGAAATATCCTCAGAAACAGAAGAAAAAGAAAAAGAACAAGTTGATCCAATGGCTATTTTAAAATCACAATTAGGTCTTCAGGCTCGTTCTTTTATAGCGCGTTATGGCACTTATTCTTCAGATAATAGATATGGGAATTTAAAAATGTTATTGCCCCAGATGTCAGTAAGATTTGCTCAAGAAACAACTAATGAGATAGCTCAAAAAGGAGAAGAAGAACAAGGATTTTCTTCATTGACAACAAGAATAATGAATCTTAATTTAAAGAGTTTCAATGAAAAGGCAGAGATTGTTTTTATTGGTCAGGTTCAAGAACAAGAAGTAAAGAATGAAAAAATAGGACTTCAACAGAAAATTATTGAAATAAGTTTTGTTAAAGAAAATGATCAATGGAAAGTAGATGAGATTAAAACAAGATAACAATTAAACAATAAAGCAACTTAACAGCTAATTTTGTTAAAATGTTAAGTTGTTAGAATGTTAAAATGATTTAATATG
>JAHIMV010000062.1 GCA_018896315.1 Patescibacteria group bacterium
AGAAGAAAAATATTTTTATCGAACCTTTGGTAAGATTAATGATCCCAACATAGATGCTTCATTACTTGGTTTGGTTTGGCCTTTTGAAATTTATGAACCACAGAGCGAGGAGGTTAAAGAAACAATTAAAAAGATAGAAGAAAAATTAGTAATTAATGGAGGGGTTCATCGTTATCAATTTGATTATTATGACGGAGAAGGTTCTTCTCAAGAAGGGGGAGGAGCCTGGCCGATTTTGAATTTCTGGTTATCAATATGTTATACTTTAAAAGGGGACAAGAAGAGGGCCACTGAGTATTATGAATGGGTTTTAAAAAGAATAGATAAAGATGGTTATCAAGATTATATTCCTGAACAAATTTTTGAAGATTTCCGTCAAGGCATTTATCCTCTATCTTGGTCTCATGCTATGTTTATTATTGCTTCTAAGTATTTAGGATATATATAATTCGCTTTATGAAGCCCTTAAAAATTGTTCATATTAGTTCAGAAATATCACCTTATTCTAAAAGTGGAGGATTGGGAGACGTTACCAGATCTTTGCCGCGAGCTTTAAAACGTTTAGGTCATCAGGTAATAGTGATTACCCCATTTTATGGTTTTATAAAGAACAAAGATTGGCCATTAGAAAATCTAAGTGCCCGAATAACTTTAGAATTTGCTGGCCAAAAATATAGATTTGGCTTTAAAAAAATTATTTGTCCGGATAATTATCCGGTCTTTTTTGTCTGTCAGCGAAAACTCTTTGGTTCTCGACAAAAGGGAGGTTCAGGAATGTATGATTACCCAGATAATGGCCTGAGATTTCTACTTTTTAATTTAGCAGCAATTGAATTAATCAAAATTTTAAAGTTTGACGTACAGATAATTCACTGTCATGATTGGCACACAGGTTTAATTCCTGGTTATTTAAAAATGAAGTATCATAAGGATGAGAAACTAAAAAATGTAGCCACACTTTTTACTATTCATAATTTACTTTTTCAGGGTCCAGAGGATTGGTGGAAGATTCCTTTTAAAAAAAGAGATGAAGGCAAGGGCCTGCCAACAGAAAATTTAGAAAAATTAGAATTATTAAACTTTGCTAAAAGAGCTATTATTCACGCTGATATTATTAATACAGTCAGCTTGCGGCATGCTCAGGAATTAATGACTCCAGAATTTGGTTGTCAATTAGATCATCGTTTAAGGATAAGAAAGAAAGATGTTTATGGGATTATTAATGGAGTTGATTATGCTATTTTTAATCCTAAATTTGATCCAGACGTTTATGTTAATTACGATGCTGATTTATTAGAGAAAAAAGTAGAAAATAAATTAATTCTTCAAGAAAAATATGGGTTGGAAATAAATCCAAACGTTCCTATGATTGGTTTAGCCAATCGTTTAACTGAACAAAAAGGGTTTGAATTAATTATTAATCTTTTAGATTTTTTATTAAAACAAAATTTACAAATTGCTATTATTGGCAGCGGAGGAGGAATTTATGTTGATATTTTGCGGACGATTAAACGAAAACATACTAAAAAGTTATTATTTGTTTCACCATTCCGCGAAGATATTGCTAGAAAGATTTATGCTGCTTCAGATATTTATTTAATGCCTTCTCGTTTTGAACCTTGCGGAATTTCCCAGTTAATTTCTTTGCGTTACGGGTCAATTCCTGTTGTTCATGCTGTTGGAGGACTACTAGATACAGTCACTGATTATAATCCAAAAACAGGAAGAGGAAACGGCTTTCTTTTTACCTCTTATAGCTCAAATGATTTATTGTTCGCTCTTACTCGGGCTTTGGAGAATTATCAACGGCAAAGTACCTGGCAAACTTTAGTTCGTCGAGCAATGAAAGAATCATACTCCTGGACCTTACCGGCTAAAAAATATATTATTCTTTATCGAAAGGCAATAAGAAAAATTAAAAATCAAAATTTAAAAAGAGAAACTAAAAACCATGGGAATATGAAAACATGAGAATATTGGGAACAAGCTCCAATAACCAAGAAACAATAACCAAACCCTTAGGTCCGTCCCGGACGGGTCTAGGACAATAATCA
>JAHIMV010000063.1 GCA_018896315.1 Patescibacteria group bacterium
TGAAACTTCTGGCTTAATATCAACCTGGTCTAAAACAGTTACCTGGCCTGAACCAGAGACTGATACAATAAGTATGTCCTTTTCAACCGTAGCTACGGTGTAACGAACAGTTTCGTCACCGCCGCCACTGATAGCCTGATAACCAAAATAACCACCCAAAATAATTAAACATAAAATAATTACCGAGACTATTTTATATCCCTTGATAAAATTGACTATTTTTTTCATAAAATTATGTGAATTAGCTAAAAAAGCCTGTTATTTTAAACCGACTTTATTTTATTAAATTATTTAATTTACTACTTCTATTATATAGTACGTAAAAAAACTTGTTTTTCTTTCAAAAAAGAATAAGCTGGGGAAAATCCCCAGCTTTTATCAATCTAAATATTAAAAATTAATTTTACTTTATTGTTTTTTCTCCTTCTCTTTTTGTTCTTGTTGCCATTTTTTTAAGCTTTCATAAACCGAGTTTTTATCTTGTTCCCATTTTAACAAAGTCTTGTAAATAGAATCTTCACCAGGAAAATCAAAATAACCATTGTCTGTTTCCAAATAACCGCTGCCAATAAAAACATGAAGTAAAAAACATTTTTCACAGTCAGGATAAACCTGTCTTAATTTATTGCCTAAATCAGCAATAAAATTATATCCTTCAAAAAAATCAAGATCTTGTTTATTACCCCCTTCTTTGGTGGTTTTAAACACCCTTTTTCTAATTAAAAGACATTCATCAGTAATTTTTCTTTCATGTTCATTTAGGTCTGCTTCTGTTCTGATTTCCTTAATACTGCTTTCCATTTTTATCTTCTCCATGTTCATTTTTCAATTTTTAATAATTAAATAGTTTTAACATTAGATTGATCTTTTGCCTCCTTTATCTCATATTATACACATTTAAAATTCAAAAGCAAGATTTTATCTTGCTTTTGAAAAAAGGACTATCAGCTATTTTTTAGTTTTTTTCTTTTCTTTTTTTGCCTTCTTTACTTTAGCCATTTTATTTTAAATTAAAAAATTTAACTAATATGATTTCGGCCTTTTGTATAAATTATATTCTAATTTAAATAAAAAATCAATTAGCTCTGTGGATAAAATCTATTTTTTTCTTTTTTAGTGTAAGACTTAGAATTCTTAAAATTTAAATTAGTGGCAAAGAATACAAAAAGCCCAAAGAAACCGAAAAAGCAAAAAAGATTCGTCTATCGAAGTCGGTCATCAAAATCAACGATCGTAGGATTTCGTGACTTTTATTTAAGAAACTTTATACTTTTATATTCTTCAAATTTAAAAATTCCATAAATAGCATTATGTAGAATACTGGAAACAACAGCTGAGCCAAATAATATATAAGTTATTTTTATTTGTTTTTCCATTTCGATATTACTTTAAAAATTCAAGAGCGGTCAAGGCATATATCTTTGTTACCTCAATTACGCTTTTAATCACTACATACTCATTTTGGTCATGCATACCCTCACCATCACAACCAAAATTTACTGCTGGAATACCTTTTTTAATAAACATCCACATATCACACCAAGGACCAGAACCCTCAATAATCGGTTCTTTATTTAATACTTCTTTAGTGTTGTTTTTAAGAATTTGAACAATTGGCTCTTTTGGTTTAACAAAAACAGCTGGTACATAAATAATAGGGATTAATCGGTAATTCACTCCCAATTTATCAATTCTTTTTTTGATTTTTTCTTCAATGTATTTTTGAGTTACTCCAGGCAAAAGCCTCATATCACCAATAGCCGTACAAAAATCAGGAACAATATTTACTGCCACTCCGCCTTTAATTAAAGTGGGAAAAGTAAGAACATTTTTTCTTTTAGGGAAAACAGGATGTTCTTTTGTTTTGAATTTAAGTTCTTGTAAAGCCCTGATTATCTTTTCCATTTCTAAAACAGCATTTAATCCCTCTGTCTTTTGTTCCCATTCCCTTGAGCCAGTGTGGACAGCGTCTCCAAGAACCTCTATTTTAAACCTGTAACCACCGCGATTACCAATGGTTACCTTTCTTGTCCCTGGCTCACCAATGATAGCGGCATTGCCAAGATAACCTTTTTCTAAAAGATAATGCGTGCCAAAATGAGAAGCAGCGATGGGTTCTTCGTCAATAACAAATTGTAAACAGATTTTTCCTTTTAATTTATCCTTTACTTTTAAAAGCGCTTTGGCCATATAAACATAACAACAAAGAGCAGATTTCATGTCTAAAGAACCTACACCATAAAGTTTTCCATCCTTAATAGAACCAGCAAATGGATTAAACTCATATCCTTGAGAAGGTGGAATTGTATCCATATGACCATTAAAAATCAGGGTTTTATTCCCTTTTCCCATTTCACAAACAACATTTGGCCGAGAACAAGAAATGCCTTCAAATTTTGGTGAAAGCCCAATCTCTTTAAGCTGATTAAAAATTAAATTAGCTACTTCTAATTCAATTGGGTCATCAGGGCTTGATTTTATTGGATCATCCATATTAGGGTTAACTGACTTAGCTTGAACCAACTTTTGTAAAAATTCAATTTCTTCTTTTGCTGATTTCTCAATCTCCTGAATAAGTTTTAATTTGGTTTTTTTCATTAAAATCATTATATCATATTCTAAAGTTGTAGTAAATAAAAACCCATTGACTTATTCCAAAGACTTGTTAGGATAATAACAGCTTTTATGATGACATAAAAGTCAAAGGTCACTTTATTTTTTAATCAAATATTAGTCCATATGGAAAAACAAAATACAAACTCGAGAGGTTATAATCGTGGATCTCTTCCTCCTAGAAAAATGTTACAAGGAAATTGGAAATGCTCAGAGTGTGGAAAAGAAATTACTGAACTTCCTTTTGAACCAGCTCCTGATCGCCCAATTTATTGCCGCGATTGCTGGCGTCAAAAAAGATCTCAAAGGTTTAATTAGAATTTTACTTAACAAGACCCTGTTGAATTAACAGGGTCTTGTTTTTATTCTAATCTATTATATCTAAACACCAAATTTTATTTGAACAACATCTCCATCTTGAACTACATAATCTTTTCCCTCTGTGCGTATTAAACCTTTTTCTCTTGCGTGGATCAAGCTGCCTGATTTAACAAGATCCTGCCAATTAATCACTTCTGCTTTTATAAAATTAGATTCAAAATCAGTATGAACAACTCCTCCGGCCTGAGGGGCTTTTTTTCCTTTTTTTAAAGTCCAAGCCCGGATTTCATCAGACCCAATGGTTAAAAAAGTAATTAAATCAAGCAGTTTATAACACTCTTTAATTAATAAATCTAATTGCGACTGGGCTTGCAAACCAAATGATTTTCTTTGTTCAGGTGTATAACCAATTGTTTCAAACTCAGTTAAAATATCTAAAATTAAAAAAGGCCAATTGTTTTCCTTAAAAGTCTTAATTACTTCTTGAGAAACTTCATTTTCTAAACCATTTAATAAAAATAGTCTGGGTTTAATGGTTAAAAATTGATAATTTTTTAATATATTTTTTTCTTCACTATTCCATTCAACCTCAGATAAAACTTTTTCTGCTGATAAGCACTTTTCTGCTTCTTTTAAAACTGACAATTCTGTTTCAACTTCTTTGGCTTTAAACTTTGATTTAGATTCTTTTTCTAAAACTTTAATTCTTTTATCCACTGTTTCCAAATCTTTTAAAACCATTTCTAAGTCTAAAACCTCTTTTTCTCTAAGCACATCTATTCTTGATTGCGTATTTATAATTTTTCCACTACTAAAACAGCGCAAAACATAAACAATAGCATTAACATCCCTGATATTAGCTAAAAACTTGTTGCCTAATCCTTCTCCTTTACTGGCTCCTTTAACTAATCCAGCAATATCTATAAATTCTACTGTGGTATAGATTTTCTTTGGTAATTTGGTTAATTCAATTAATTGATCAACTCTTTTATCATAAACGGCAACAACCCCGACATTGGGATCAATAGTACAAAAAGGATAATTAGCAATATTAACCTTTTTTTCTGTTATGGCTTGAAATAGTGTTGATTTGCCTACATTTGGCAAGCCAATAATACCTATGCTTAAAGACATAGAACAAAATTAAATTATTTTAATAAGTGTTTAAAAGCAGCAGCCAAATCCTTTAGAGGCTAAATAAACCCCAAAAAGAACCATAATAATGGCAACAACAAAATACCATTCTTTGCTCCAACGAAATGATTTAGCAAACTTAAACATTATTTTTTCAGGAAGCAAAAGAAAAGCTAAACCTTTTAATAAGATAAGCCAGCCAATTAAGGTAATAACCACACGCCAACCACCTTCCCAGATGTTATGACTAATAACCATCATTAACCCAAGAATTACTGTAATGACACCGGTGACATATAATAAAGCAGTATTATCAGTAAAACCATCTATTATTTTACGCATTGACTTATATTTTAACAGGCATATAAGAGCCCCAATAATAAAATAAAGGCCTAATACTTTTGCTAGAAAAATTGAAAGATCCATAATAATTATGTTAAACAATTTAAATATAATAAATAATCGACCTTTATAAAAACCTTATTTTTTGATAAACTATTTTAAACTTTAGTGATGTAAAATTTCATACTAACCCGTCAGATATGGCGGGTTTTCTCTTTATCAAAATTATTTTACCTACAATTTCCAAAGCACATAAATATCATTGTCAGCTAATTAATTTTAATAAATACATTATTAATAGTCCTAGAACAAATATCACAAAAGAGCTGATTGATCTGGTTAATTTAGGTTCTTTTCTTATCTCAGGCATTAAATCAGAAGCAGAAATGTATATAAATCCTCCAGCGGCA
>JAHIMV010000064.1 GCA_018896315.1 Patescibacteria group bacterium
TAATTTTTTAACTAATTTTGCTCTTTGTAACATTAGCTCTGTTGGAGCAGTTACATTAAATACATAAATCTTTTTTTGTTTTGTTTCTTTTTCAACTTGTTTTTTAAGAGCTAAAACTTTTCTAACTCGGTCTTCAAATTTATTAAAACTCAAGTCTGTTAAATTTTCATCATCTTTAATTAAATCAACTCCGTTTTTAAATATTTCCGCGGCTAATTTAGCGTTTTGTGTTGAAGTTAAACCTATCTTTGGTTTCATAATACAGCCAATTAAGGGTCTTTTTTTTATATCTGTAATTTTTCTTATTCCATTAATCCCCCATTTTGGTCCTGGATATTGGTTAATATATTTTTCAGGAAATTCAATATCTTGTAAACGTAAATTCTTAACTAATTTCATACTAAAAACATTTCCGCCAATACTAGAAAGAAGCTGAGGAATGCTTTTTGGTTCAAATAAAGCTAAAGGGTAAGCAATTTTAAAAATACCTGTTCTATTATTAACTGAAAAAACTTTAGCGGCTAATTTATTAAAAACTTTATCTGATAAAGTACTTATTTTTGTCCAAGTACCAATTGAAGACTCTTCAGCTACTTTTTCTGCTAGTTTACTTAAAGATAATTTAGATTCTCCATAATAAGTGACAATGATCTCTTCTTTGGATTTTGGCTTGTAGTTTAGCCTTAAATATGTTGATTTTTTAGTCATATTAACTTATTTTGTTAATTATTTTATTAATAATGTTGCTAGTGGAAAAAATTTGTTTATTCTTGTCTGGAAATTCTTTTAATTCCCAATAAGGTCTATCATATTTTTTAGTCTTTCTTTTTTTAACAACAGCAATTATATCTGGTCTTAAATACTCTAATATAGATAAACATTCTTCCATTGACTTTGATTTATCAATATAAACATAATCTACATTTTTAACTCCGTTAATTACTTCTGCTCTTTGTTTTGAACTATTAATTGGTTTTTTCTCTCCTTTTTCTTTTTTTGTTAAAAAACCTGATTGAACAAAGATTATGACAATATCTGCATATTTTTTAAATTGTCTGATTGAATAAATGTGTCCCGGGTGAATAATGTCAAAAACTCCTTTTTTTATTAAAACTTTTTTATTTTGTTTTTGGGCCTGCTCTATTATTTGTTTTAATTTCTTTTTTTTAGAAACAATCATATACTAAAGAAAAGGATAAACCTTTTTAACTGTTTTTTTAACTGCTTCTGGTTTAATAACTCCTGCTTCGCAAATAATTCCGGTAATATATTTCATGGGAATACGGTCAAAAGCAAAATTAATAATTTTAAGATTTTTAGGAGCATTTGGCCAAAGTTCTTTTGGCGAACGCCTTTCTATTTTAATCCATGATTTAGGATAAAATTTTAAAAGTGTTGTCGCAATATATAAAGGTACTTTTTCTTGATGAGCAATAGATCCAATACTAAAGCTGCCAATCTTATTAATCACTGAGCCGTCTGGTAAAAGAGCATCGGCTCCCAGAATAATCTTATCCATCATTAAATCTTTACCTGAATAATGAGAAATTAAAAAGCCGGCTGAAGAATCAGCGACCATTGTTGTTGATATTTTTGCTTGAAGTAATTTTTTAGAAGTAATTCTGCCCTGATAAAGAGGTCTGGTTTCTGTGTTGTAAACTTTAAAGTTCTTTTTATTATTTTTTGCCTGAATCAAGATTTGTTCTACTAACCAAGAATGGCAATGAGTTAAAATATCATCATCGTTGGCTTTAATTATTTTTCGTCCATATTTAATAGTTAAATCAGCGGCGTTTTTCATCATTTTTAAAAAGTCGTCCGCTGCTTTTTTGGCTTCATTTTTTGTTTCAACTACATTTTTGGGTTCGGCCTTGCTTAACTGAGAAAATATATATTTGACCCCATTTTGAGCCATGGGTTCTGTGGGTCGAGCTGAAAGTAAAAAATCAGCTGCTTTTTTAAAATCTTTTTTCCAATTAGTTGCATTTATAGCCTTAATCTTTAAACTATAGGCCTTTAAAGCCTTGATTGTGGTTCTGGCTACAGCTGTTGCCCCTTGAACCTTTAATGATTTAATGTTTTTAAAAGTTTGTTTTATTGAATTGTCCATATCTAATATTTTAACACATTAGAAAAAAAATAAAAGTCCGAACAGGTTGAAAAATATATCTGAACTGTTATGATTAAGCTAAAGATAAATACTTAATTATGCCTAAAACTCTCTCAAAACAAAAATCAAAAAAACAAAGTATAGCAAAAAAAGGGGGGCAAGAAACAGCAATTCAAACCATTGTTAATCATTATTTTCATACCAAAGGTTTGTCTTTAGAAGAAATTAAAAAAGACGCCAAGAAAAAAAAGATAATTTATTCACGCTATACCAGACCAGCCAAACAATTGTTAGAATTAGCCGGTTCTGTTAAAAAAGCAAAATCAGCTATTAATAAAGTGGCTGATTGGGCTAAATCAAGAAACTTAGACTATGCCATTGAAACTGTTTTTAAAAAATGGCTGGAGCTGGACAGATTAAAGCCAAAAGAAATTGTTAAAAAGCCGTTTTTTCAAGGCAATCCCATGGTCTGGAGTCAAGTAAAAAAGAAATGGTTTGTGATTTGTGAAGATAGTGAATGGCGTGAATTTGTTGGGGAAGAAGATGAAATTATTTGGAAAATTATTAAACCCCATTAGAAAGCTTGCTTTATAAAACCCAAGAGATATACTGTTTTATTCTAAACAACAGTTATAACTTTCTAACGGGGTAAATAAGTATTATTTTGTAAATTAAAAAACCCCTGAATTTAATCAGGGGTTTTTTAATAATCCTCTTATTTTTTTACTTTTTCAAAATAACGCAATCCATTGCTATCTTTGCCTGCTTGTACAAAATCGTCAAAAACCACTGGAACGATTTTTTGGACTTTTTCCAGTAAATCCCCCATTACTTTGCGAATTTCCCAATGAGCAGGCTGTGCAGTTCTCATGGCAAAAATATGGCGCCATTCTCTAAAGTTTGCAGAAACAACTATTTGCGATTTAATGCCAATTGGCAATATCTGTCTGGCGTCTTGAGGCACCCAACCGGCTTTTCTTAAGCCACGATAAAATTTTTCTATTTCTGCAAACATTTCCTTCATTGACATTTTCCGGCTGTCATCTAACTCTACTTTTTCATTCTCATCTCTATGAGGAGGAACCACGCATTTAAGCTGAAATTTATCTAAATCAGGGCCTTGTCCTTGTTTGGCATAATCTACATAACGGGTTGATTCTTGAGAAACTCCGGTTAAACGATGTCTTACTTGTTCATGAGTAAAACCACGGGAAACATTATTAAACTGAACAACCATACTGCTATGCTCAAGCACGCTTTCATGCCCAAGTTTTATAATCATTTTAACAAAATTTTTAGCCGTCTCTAAAGTAACTTGTTCTTTTTCTGATTGATAACAAGTTCTTCCCGCTCTTTCAATTCTTAGCAATTGGTCATGAAGCTCTTTTTCTGGCGTTAAAATCACAAAACTTCCTGCGTTTTTAAGAATTTTCATTTTATTTCTCCTTTTTAAATTCTTTTATTACAAACTTGCATTAAGAATAACAAAGAATATATATATTGTCAAATTTTTATTTCTATACAAAAAAGCGAGATTTCTCTCACTTTCTTGTTTTTTATTGCAAATTAAAACGTTTATCTATTTATTTAGATGAAAATGTTATAAAATTGTTACTACTTGGATATTTTATTAAAGTATGGTAGAATATTTAATATGACTCCTAAAAAACAAAAGAAAATTGTCTTTTTTGGCACTCCTGAGTTTGCTAAAATTATATTAGAAAAATTAATGATAACAGAATTTAAACCTGTTATAGTGGTTACTGCTCCTGATAAACCAGTGGGAAGAAAACAAATTCTTTCTGCTTCTCCTGTTAAACAATTGGCTCAAGAGCATAAAATTAAATTAATTCAGCCAAAATTATTAAACAATGCTGCTGGACAAGAATTAATAGAAATTGCACCTGATTTATTTATCATTGCCGCTTATGGTTTAATTTTACCCCAAGAAATTTTAAATATTCCTAAATTTGGCTCTCTTAATATTCATCCTTCTCTTTTGCCAAAATACAGAGGGGCCTCCCCTATTCAGGCAACCATTTTAGCTAATGATCAAAAAACAGGAACAACTATTATGTTAATGGATGAAAAAATAGATCATGGACCAATTCTTGCCCAGCAAGAATTGGAAATCCGAAATTCGAAACTCGAAACTCGAAACAAATCCAAAATCCCCCGCCTGCCAGACGCCTTGAGCCGTCAGGCGATTGGCGGGCAGGCAATAACCAAAATAACCTGTACAGAATTAAATATAGAATTAGCTATCTTAGGAGCTGATTTATTAATTGATACTTTACCTAAATGGTTTGAAAAAGAAATTAAGCCTCTTCCTCAAGATCATAAAAAAGCTAGTTTTACTCGTCTAATTAAAAAAATACATGGAAAGATTGTTTGGAGAAGATCTGCTGAACAAATAGAACAAATGCTTAGAGCTTATCAACCTTGGCCGGGCATCTACACCAATTTAACAATGAAACAATTTAACAATTTAACAAAAAAATTGAAAATAATTAAAATTGACATTTTAGAAATAGATCACAACAAACAACCAGGAACAGTATTCTTGACAAAAAACAAAGAATTAGCTGTTGCTTGTGATAAAAATGCTTTGATTTTAAAACAAATTCAATTACAAGGAAAAAAACCAACTAGTGGAAAATCATTTTTAAACGGACATCAACAAATAATTAATACTATTTTATCTTAAAACTTACGTTTAATAATTAAAATACCTTAATTTATATACAATAGAATTTAATTTCAAGGTTCTTGACGAGCGAAGCGAGGAAAGGTTCTTATAATTAAAATACCTTAATTTATATACAATAGAATTTAATTTCAAGGTTCTTGACGAGCGAAGCGAGGAAAGGTTCTTATAAATAAAATACCTTAATTTATATACAATAGAATTTAATTTCAAGGTTCTTGACGAGCGAAGCGAGGAAAGGTTCTTATAAAAGA
>JAHIMV010000002.1 GCA_018896315.1 Patescibacteria group bacterium
AACTATTGTTGTAGCCAACAAAACAAGCGAGAATGTCTTTTTTAATGGCCGTCTTGGACAATCTTTGAGACATTCTCTTGGGTTGGCTACAACCAGGGCGGCCATTTAAGTTTTAACGTAAAATATATGGAGCAAAAATTCTTTTTGTACGCCCGCAAGTCCACCGATGTTGAGGATAAGCAGGTTTTGAGTATTGAGGCGCAGATCACAGAATTGCGCGCCTTTGCCAAAACTGAAGGCTTGGAAATTTTGGAGGAGCTTGTGGAAAAACAATCGGCGAAAGTTCCCGGCAGGCCTATTTTTAACGCCATGGTGGCTCGCATAGAGCGCGGAGAAGCCAACGGCATCGTTTGTTGGCACCCGGATCGTATAGCGCGCAATTCTGTGGACGGAGGCAAGATTATCTACCTCATAGATTGCGGGCGTATTGTGGCGTTGAAGTTTCCGCAATTTTGGTTTGAACCTACGCCACAAGGCAAGTTCATGCTGAACATTGCCTTTGGGCAAAGCAAATATTATGTGGATTCTCTTTCCGAAAATACGAAGCGTGGTTTGCGCCAAAAAGTACGGCGAGGAGAATATCCATGCGTTGCGCCCACCGGATATATCAATGACGTGCGTACAAAAACAGTTGTCCAAGACAAGAAAAAGGCAACCGTGATAAAACGAGCTTTTGAGTTATACGCAAAAGGAAGCGCAACGCTCGGAAATATTTCCGACTTTTTGGCGCAACATGGAATCATGTCCCGCGGCGGAAAGAGAATCCACAAAGACAGAGTCACATTTATCCTAAAAAATCCATTTTACTACGGACATTTCCGTTACACCGGGGAAATTCACGAAGGAAGGCACGAGCCAATCATAGCAAAGAAACTTTTTGATCGAGTGCAAGAAGTGCTCTCGCAAAGAGGCAGACCACGAAAAAAAGCAAAAAATGAGCCGAAAGCGTTTTGCGGACTCCTCTCATGTAGCGAGTGCGGCATGATGATAACGGCTGAAGTCCAGAAAGGGCATACATACTATCGCTGTACCAAAAAAGGAAAAAATAGTTGCCAGCAGCCCTATATTCGAGAGGAGGAATTGGACAAACAGCTTTCGGCTCTTATTGAAAAAGTTTCTTTGCCGCAGAATTGGGCGGAAGATCTTTTACAAATGGCAGAAAAAGATAGAAAAGAATCCGCCCAATCCTGCACTGCTTTTGTTCAAGAGGCACAGGAAAAAACGAAAAGTATCAACATCCAAATCCAGCGTCTTATGGATGTGTACCTTGAACAGGATATTGAGCGAGAAGAATACCGAGAGCGCAAGGCAAAGTTTATGAGCGAAAAGAAGACGCTGGAAGAAAAAATAATCAATCTTGAACAAAAACAGAACGATTGGCTCGAACCGTTTAGGGAATGGATAAATACGGCGCAGAATGCGCCGAAAATCGCAAGGGATGAAGCGCTTTTTCCTAAAAAAGTGCTTGCCAAAGAAATCTTTGGCTCGAACCTCCAGCTCGCCGAAAAAGTGGCGCGCGTCGGTGCACTCGAAAATTCAAAAAACCCCGAAAATTCGCCCAAAAACCAATGGGCGGCACTTCGTGCCGCCCTGCAATCGGTTGGAAAAATTCCGAAAAGTCAGATTTTGGTGGGCATGCTGGGATTCGAACCCAGAACCACTTAATTATAAGTTAAGCGCTCTACCATTGAGCTACATGCCCGATAATGGGTGAATTTTATTTATATCGTTCAGCTATTGCTTTGATAAGCAACATAATTTTTTCTCCAAGTCTTACATCACAAATATAGATTCTGCATGTTCCATGTCCAAATTTCCCTTTGTGGTTTATTCGTAAACTTGAAGATTTTTTAATGTAAGGTTTTCTGAATTGAGACAGAGGAAGATTCAGTATCTTGCTCCAAAATAGGTGCTCTTTTTGAATATCCATATCTTTATATAAATGTAGGGCTATTTTAATTTTTTCTCTTGGAACTTTTAATATTTTAGTTAACCAATAAAGAATGAACCTAATTATATCAGGGTCAGTATTACTAACCCCAACAGGACCTCGGAGATCTTTATGTCCTTCGCCCCAATAAAGAAATAGTCCCGCAAAGAATTTCTCGCGCTTTGTTAATGGCAGCCAAATTCGTTTTTGTTCATTATAAATTTCTTTTAATCTCATTTCTCTTTTTTTTCGCATTGTTTCTCGAAATCTTTCAATTCTTTGTTCGTTACAATCACGAAGTTCTCTAATCCGTTGTTTGGATAAGGGATAGTCTCTTAACCAATAACTTAGTGTACTTTTGCTTATACCTAATATTTTTTTGATTTGACTATAACTCTTTTCTTCTAGTCTTAATTTAATAGCTTTTTCTCTATCGGCAAAACGCGCCATAATTTTGTACTAACAAATTATATTTATATCTAATGATATTCATTGGTTCATTTTACCGTTTTTGTATTAAAATGTAAAGAACAAAAAATTATATTTTGAGTAAAATTGCATTTAATAATTATGAACTAATTATACAAAAATTATTTCAAAAGGCAATAAGTCTTGTCAGTTTAAATTTTTGATGTTAAAATTATTTGATATGACTCAGAAAAACAATAATAATATTATTTCACAAAAAGAGCTGCCCGAAGACAAGAAAATGGATTTGAATTTACGACCGAAAACCTTACAAGACTTTATTGGCCAAGAGAAACTAAAAGCCAATTTAAAAATATTTATTCAGGCGGCAAAGCAAAGGCAACAGCCGCTCGAGCATGCGCTTTTTCATGGAAATCACGGACTCGGAAAAACGACCCTCTCATATATCATCGCCCATGAAATGGACACGGAAATTCAGGTTACTTCTGGGCCGGCATTAGAAAAGGTGGGAGATTTGGCAGCTATTCTCACTTCATTAAAAGATGGAAGTATTTTATTTATTGATGAAATCCATCGCCTTAATCGATCAATTGAAGAAGTCTTATATCCAGCCATGGAAGAATATGCTTTGGATTTAATTGTTGGCCAAGGACCGAGCGCTAAAATTTTGCGATTAGACCTCCCCCAATTTACTTTAATTGGAGCAACAACTCGACCAAGTTTAATTTCACCGCCTTTGCGCGACCGTTTTGGAGCGGTTTATCAATTAAATTTTTATCAGACTTCGGAAATCAAAGAAATTGTTTTGCGGTCAGCTGATATTTTAAAAATAAAAATTGAAGAAAAAGCGGCTCAAGAAGTTGCCCAATGTTCTCGTTTTACACCGCGGGTAGCTAATCGACTTTTAAAAAGAGTAAGAGACTTTGCCCAGGTTCATGACCATGAAAAAATTAATCAGAAAATCGCTCAGCAGGCTTTGGAAATGTTAGAAATAGATCATTTGGGATTAAATTACACAGATAGACGCATTTTATCTTGTCTAATTGAAAAATTTTCAGGCGGACCAGTAGGAATAAAAACATTAGCCGTAGCTACTGGTGAAGATTTAAATACTATTGAAGAAATTTATGAACCTTATTTAATTCAATCAGGTTTTTTAGATCGGACATTAAGAGGAAGAATAGCCACGCCATTGGCTTATAAACATTTGGGATATAAAAGGGGATTCCCTTTTTAAGTTCTTGAAGGTCGGCTTTTCAAGTGGCTTTGTGGATATTTAAAATTTTTTCGTAATTCGTAATTCGTTTTTTATTCGTAGCCGAAACCGCAAAATTCGCATATTCGTCTTTCGGTTTCGGGTAATTCGTAGGAGGAGCGAAGTGATAACGTAGCGACTATGATTTCTCAAAAAAAAGCAATTGTTCTATTAATTATTATTTCTATAGTTTTTCTTATCTTTGGCATTATTTTAGGAGGAAATTTAACTCAACAAAAATTCCCCCCGATTGTTTCAGAAGAAATTAATCCTGATTTTGATAATGACTTGTTTTGGAGTGTTTGGTCAGCGGTTAAAAAAAATTATGTAAAACAGCCAGTTGATGACAAAGACCTGTTTTACGGTTCTTTAAAAGGATTAGTCATGGGGTTGGATGATCCTTATTCTATCTTTTTAAAACCAGAATTAGCTGAAAAATTTCTTGAAGACATGTCTGGTAGTTTTGAGGGGGTAGGCATGGAAATTGGAATTAAAGATGGTCGTTTAACTATTATTGCCCCTCTGCCCCATACTCCAGCTTTTCGGTCTGGTTTACGCTCAGGTGATAAGATTTTTGCTATTGATGAAAAAGACACCAGTGGGATGGGTCTTGATGAGGCAGTACACTTAATTAGAGGACCAAAGGGAACAACAGTTACTTTAACTATTTGGCACCAAGGAGAGACAAAAACTAAAGATGTTGATGTGGTTCGCGACGTTATTGATATTAAAACAGTTTCTTGGGAATTAAAAGGAAATAAAATTGCTTATTTAAAAGTTTCTCATTTTTCCGAAGATACTTGGAAAGATTTCAAAAATATTGCCAGGGTAATTGTTAAAGCTAACCCCAATGGCCTGATTCTTGATTTACGTAATAATCCAGGCGGTTATTTAGATACGGCAGTTAACATGGCTGGATATTGGATAGACAAAGAAATAGCGGTTTTCTCCAGAGATGCTCAAGGCAAAGAAAAAGAATATAGAGCTCAAGGATGGGCAGACTTAAAACACATTCCAACAATTGTTTTAGTTAACCAAGGATCTGCTTCTGCTTCAGAAATTTTGGCAGGAGCTCTACAAGACTATAATCAGGCAACGATTTTAGGAGAACAGACTTTTGGCAAAGGCTCGGTTCAGGAGTTAGAAACACTAAGTGATAATTCTGCCTTAAAATTAACAGTTGCTTATTGGTATACTCCTTTAGGACGTTCAATTGATGAACAAGGAATTATTCCAGACATTGAAGTCGAACATACAGAAGAGGACTATTTACATGATCGCGACCCTCAATTAGATAGAGCTTTATTAATTTTAGGAGGAGAACCTCCAGAACCCCCAAAACATTAAAACCCTGTGACGGTCTGCCTATCTAACCCTGTGACGGTCTGTAATCCTGTGAAGGTCTGCCTATCTCATTGCCTTATTAGAGAGCTTTTAGAAATCCTGTGAAGAACCCTGTGACGGTCTGCCTATCTCATTGCTTTATTGGAGAGCTTTTAGAAGATTAGAACATTATTATTAAAAAATCGGAGCTCCGAGCTCCGATTTCATATTATTTTACTGAACACTAATAAATTTTCTTTTAACTAATTTTCCATCAAATTTTTTAACTTTTTTTTGGTTAAAAAAAACATTACCTTTAGCGATTGCATAAATCGTGTGGTCTTTACCGCAACGGACACCTGTTCCCGGGTGAAATTTTGTTCCTCTTTGTCTAACAATGATAATTCCCGGCCAAACTTTTTGCCCGCCCGCGGCTTTGACGCCTAATCTTTTCGATTGTGAGTCGCGGCCCAAAGATGTTGAGCCACCCGCTTTCTTATGTGCCATACCTGTCAATTAAACAATTTAACAATTAAACATTTTAACATAATTAGACTTCTTGTCAAGTTAGTGTTGTATTGATATTATTAAGTTGTTATTTTGTTAAGTTGTTATTTTGTTAAGTTGCCTATTATGACTTTTGAACAAACCCTACAACAAGTTCAAAAAAAGAAGTTTTGGAGAGATAAAAAAATGTTAAGCTTGATTTTATTGGCTTTAATTTTAAATCTATTTGTTTGGATTTATCTTTTTCTCATATTCTGGGGAATATCAGAGCCAGTCCTTTTGCATACAGATATTTTATTCAACGTCAATTTAATTGGTTCTTGGGTGAGATTGTTAATTTACCCTATTTTAAGTTTAGGAATTTTATTAATTAATTTAATTCTTATTTTTTATTTCTATCTTTTGCGTCAAGAAAAAATAGTAAATCTGTTAGCCAGCGCGCTTTTAGTTGTCCAGATTATTTGTCTTTTTTCTGTTTTGATAATAGTAGCATACGAATAGCGCGCCTTCGCGCTCGTCGTTTCGCTCCTCGCGCTTCGGTAATGCGAATGCGCCCATGCGAATAAAATGATTCGCATCACTGAATTCGTAAGTTTGGTACAGGGCGTTAGCCTAATTATTCGTAGATTCGTATGTCATTCGTAATTTGTGTTGCTTATGAAACTTCACCAACCTGATTATATTTTAATTATCAGTTTTTTTATTTTAATTTTTATTGGCTTGCTTTTTCTTTCATCAGCAAGTTATTTTGTTGCCTGTGAAAAATTTGGTGATTGTTTTTTCCATTTAAAGCGTCAATTGGTTCGCGGCCTTTTGCCAGGACTAATTTTATTTTTAATTTTTTCTTTTTTCAATTATCAATTTTTTAAAAAATGGTCTTTACCTTTATTTTTATTAACCCTTTTTCTTTTGGGTATGGTTTTTATTCCTGGGATTGGATTAGCTAAAGATCAGGCTCATCGCTGGGTTGATTTGGGCATTGTTTTTCAGCCTTCAGAGTTTGCCAAGTTGGCCTTTATTATTTATTTATCAGCTTGGTTAAGTAAAAACAAAGCTCAAATTAAAAGTTTTAAAGAAGTTTTTTTGCCTTTTGTTATTTTTTTAATTATTGTTTCTGGTTTAATTGTTCTTCAGCCGGATTTTGGAACTCTAATGATTTTTATTTCTCTGGCTATGGCGCTTTATTTTATTGCCGGAGGAAGGATATTATATATAGGCGGATTAATTGCTGTGGCCATTCCAGCAGTTTTATTTATGCTTCAAAAAATTTCTTATTCATGGGACCGGATTACTGCTTTTCTTCATCCAGAATTAGATCCGTCAGGAATTGGCTATCATATTACTCAGGCTATTTTGGCTATTAGTTCAGGAGGAATTTTAGGAAGAGGGCTGGGCTATTCTTCGCAAAAAGTTTCTTATCTTCCAGAAGTAATTAGTGATTCAATTTTTGCTGTTATGGCAGAAGAGCTTGGGTTTATCGCAATATTAATAGTGATTGCTTTATATTTTTACATGACCTATCGCATTTTTCGCTTATCTGCTCTTAGTGATCAGTTTTTTGGAAAACTATTAGCGGTTGGCATTGGTTTTTGGTTTATTTTTCAGGCTATTATTAATATGGGAGCAATGTTAGGAATATTTCCATTAACCGGTATTCCTTTGCCTTTGATTGGTTATGGCGGCTCTAGTTTTGTTGTTTTTTGCGCCGCCTTTGGCATTTTAGTAAA
>JAHIMV010000065.1 GCA_018896315.1 Patescibacteria group bacterium
AATTGATTAAATTAATTATTGCAATGGTTTCATTTTGATATTAGCCCCCAAACTTAACTTAATAATTTATTATATTTAACATGGTTCCCTTTTGTTTTTTCTATTGGATATCTCTTGTCATTTTTTTATCACAATTTTTAATTTTTTAAATTTTGAGGTTCTTTGGGCCTTTAGAAATTAACTTTTCCCGCGGTCGCTGATCTTTTGGTAAATTCTTAATTTTCATATTTTTGTATTATTATTTTTTCTACGGCCTATTCCGCCAAAAACGGATTGCTGTTTGTTGCCAATCGCTTCGCACTTAGACAAACAGAGAACAATTTCCGCTAAATCCTTTATTTTTGCCATATTTTATTAAAAGTTATTTAAGCATTTTTGCCAGCAAATTCTCAAAAGTAATATCGTCTAAGATGTTTTGAAGATATAATTTAGTCATTTTTAATACTTTTTTATAAGATGGTTATAATATGGCAACAAAGCAAGTAAAATCATTGGGTTTAGCTTTGAAATAACGCCATTTATTCTACTTGCCAATAAAAAAGCAAGTAAAAAATTTTATTTCTTAATCTCCGTTAGGTCGGGAAGCCTATATTTTATACCCCGCACATAACCAGTAGGCGAAACTATTTTAATAAGGCAATAATTTTTCCAACTTCCTTTACTACAATTTTATCTGGTGGCCAAACTGAAGCTAATGGAGGTATGATCCTCTGGATTTCTCTTCCAATAACATCAAAATTGTCTATGTTTTCCTCAATGCCAAAAATTCTATCAAAACCCTTTATCTTTGTTTCTTCAGGATCACTAACGCCTAAGACAATAACTCCACCATCAATATTGGTCATAGCAACTATTGTTTCAATAATTTTACTAACTATTTTTTCGCTATCTAAACGTTTAAATTCAACTGTTTGATTCTCTGCGGGAATTTCTAAAATATTTTTAATCAATTCTTGTTGTGTCATATTTTTATTTTATCACATTTTAAGAATCGCTAAAAGCTCCTCGCCCCGAAGCAGAGCCCTGAAGGAGAATAAATTCCCTACAGGGCAGGCAAGCTCGCTACGGGGTAAATCTTTGAGATTTTGGACACCCTTTTGTGATGAGTTTTTCGCGGGAGCGGCAAACCCCAGTAGTAGAACACCTCGCGTTCACCCCGTTAGAAAGTTGTAATTATTGCTCATTAGAAATAAATTTATTCCTTAGGTCTCACAAAGCAGGCTTTCTAACGGGGTTCACTACGGGGCAGGTTTTCGCTAAATCTTTTATTTTTGTCATAGTTTTTCATTTCGTAAAATTGGGAGCTATTCAAGGTGTCTAACTCCAGAGAGGCATTCAATTTTTCTCTTTTAATTTTTTGCCGCTTTTTGGAGATTGCAGAAAATTTTCTCCACTGACGACTTTTTTGCCTGTCTTATTCTCCAATTCTATGCGCGCATTTTTAGCGATGCGACCGCCTTTTCTGGCCGGAGTTTTATTTTCTTCCAAACCTTTCGTTTCCATAGTTTCGGCAATTTGGCGAGTAGAAAGTTCCGCCAAGGCCGTAAAAACTAATTCCGCATCTGTCATATGATCGCGTAAATTTTGCGTTTTTAAATTTTTTAAATTTTTATGGCTCTTAATAGAAAGTCCGCTCCATTCTTGGTGAACAATGTTTGTCAAAATAGCATATTCGTCTTTTTCTTTGACTTCGTTATCTCTCCAATAATCAGTTAGCTTATTTCTGATTTCCTGCCCCGTCATTCTTTGTTGAATCCACTTTCCGCTTCGGCCCAACCTCTGCCAATTCATTCTACCTCTGTTTATGGATTTTTCCGGATCAACTGTTTCTTGCATTCTTTCATAGCCAACTTTAGCCAGCCATAATTTTATCGGTTCGGCTTTTGGACTTGGCACGGATTGGATTAAACGCAAAATTGTTTCCACATCGGCTGCGTCAGTTAGATAAAATTTTCCATCCGCCGCCTTAAATTTCAGTTGGTGACAATTTGACACCGACTCATTTCCCTCTTTTCTAAGTCTTTCTTTAAGCTTATTCCAGTATTTTCGGGCAGTTTGATAATCGGCTTGTTGAATTAAAATCTGAATAATATCTACCACCGAAAAATACCACTTTTCTTTTTTCTCGTCCCAAAGTCGGCGGATTTTTTTACCTTCAAAAATAGTGATTTGTTTGTTATTTGTCATAAAATTATTTTGTTTATTTTTTATATCTCCTAAAATCCTGCATCTTCATATATCTTGAATGAAGGTGCAGGATAAATCCTTTATTTTCATATTTTAAAAAATTATTTATCTAATTTTTTCAATTTTTTAAGACTTTTTTTATCATCTGACTTTAATTTTCTCTCCACCTTTTTAATATCTTCTTCTACAGGCAATTGCTCTGGATAAATTCCTCTTTTAATAAGCGTTTCTCTAACACTTCTGTTGCTCTTAACATGTTCATCAGAAATATACTATTCTGTATCTAATCCTTTTTCTTTAGTATTAAAAATTGTAATTTCAGTAGCAAAATCTTTTGCTTTTAGAATGATTGTTGGTTGAAAATCTGCCAAAGCTCTAGTTTGAGGCGTGCCTAAGCGCTTTTTCATTTCTTTGGTAGTATAACCGAATAAAGCTTTATCGCCCTTGCTTCTTATTAAACCAAAATTTTTATCATTGCCTGTTTGCTGAAAAATAACTCTTGATAATTGTTTTTCTGTTCCTGACAATTTTTGCCTAGCCCGTAATCTTTCTAATTTTTCAATTCTCTTTTCTATTATCTCAAATTTTCTTGTTTGC
>JAHIMV010000066.1 GCA_018896315.1 Patescibacteria group bacterium
CCGATAATAAAGACAATTAAACAAAATGTGTAAATCATATTAAAATGTAAAATGTAAATATCAAAATGGAAAATGACAAAACAAAAATGTTAAAATTATTTTTATTAAAAATTAAACTCCCGATTTCCCATTGTCAAATTTATTTTGACATAATGTTGCAATAGAATCTTGCCTCTAATAATTATAACTAAAAATTTGGAAAAAGCGAAGCCCCGTTAGAAATACGAATTATTGTTTTATGGCTAAAATAAAAATATTAAAACCGAGTTCAAATTTTTTAATTTTTAAAATCTGAAAACCAGCTTCGTTTAAAATTTTTTTTAATTTTTTAACATAAAAATAATGTTTATGATCATCAAGCTCTTCTTTTTCAATCAGTTTCAATTTATAAGCTAAAAAATTTAAAATCGGGTCAGCAATTGGAGAGGGAACAGTGATGATTAAATAACCTTTATTTTTTAAAATCCGCCAACACTCCTTTAATACTTGCTCTGGATAATCTAAGTGCTCTAAAACCGCGAGCATGGTCAAATAATCAACGCTTTTATCAGGCAAGGGAATTTGTTTTTGAATATTAAAATTAATTAACTTTAAATTTTCTTTAAATGTTTGTTTAATTTTCTTATCAATTCCCACGCCTTTTTCAATTTTTGTTTTAAGCAAATTAAGCAAATAAGCTGATGGTCCGCATCCCAAATCACAAAGAACAATATTTTTGGGAATATATTTTTTTACTTTCTTTATTCTTAGAAATCTAATAAAGTCGTCGAGAAGCATATATAAAATTTATATGACTGGCTCATCAGCCTTAAAAACAAAGAAATGAGCAAACCGGGAATTAAAACGTTCCCAAACTTGAAGGTCTGACATTCAAATGGAACTTCGGGAACGGACTTTTGGAGACTGAGTCTCTTTGGGGACCCGGTTTCCAAAAATGTCTTTGAGTAAAAGGCCGGCTAAAAGAACGGATATTGGCATCAGGGTTAAAAAATTGCGGCCGACGCTTGTGCCGTCAATCACATATTCATAATGAGTGGTAAAAAGATAAAGGCTGAAATAAGCGGCTATGACGCCCAAAATAATTAAAAATAGCATGCGAATAGCGTAATCCTCGCCTCTGGCTCTGGATATGCGAATACGCCCATGCGAATAAGATAAACCAGGGAAAAGTTGGCGCCAAGAAAAAAGTAAGATAAGGATAAAGATACCTGGCCAAAAATGAAAAGAGCGGAGAAAAAATATTTGCTGAAAAACCGCTGGTATAACTTCAGGGTGAAACCAGGCAATAGCCGGATTACCAAGATAAACAATGGCAAAAAATTCTTTAAAAACCAGCCAAGGGCTGATAAAAAAGACAAACCAAAAACAAAAAAACAAAAAGTCTTTTCCAACCGAACGCCAATCTTTTTTAAAGTATGAATTTATCAAATAAATCAAAAAAACTATAAAAATCACTGCGCTAAGCACCAAGCCGGTATTTTTAACCCAGATGCTGAGCCCGGCAAACAGAGCGGCTAAAACCAAATCAAGTCGAGAACGATTTTTTAAATAATTTAAAAAACAAACTACGGCCAGAGTGAAATAAAAAGTCAAAGGCAAATCAGCATAAGCATTAAACCCGTGATAATTCAAAAGGGGCAGAGTGGCTAAAACCGCAGTTAAGGCCAGATTTAACGCGTTTCTCCAAGAACCGTGTTTTGACCAAGAACGCAGAGTAAAGTAAACCAAGATTAACAGGGCTATAAAATAAAAAGCAAAAACCACATTAACTAAGGCATCGTTAACTTCTCCCAGCCAGGAATAAATCCAGGTCATAAAAAGGGGGACGTGCAGAGGATAATGGCGATGACTCTCCCCGCCCAAGAATAAAGATGACTGAGAGTTAAAAGCCTGGTCGGGCTGGTAAAAAAATACTTTGGCTTTCCAGCCCCAATTTTCCAAAATATCAACATAGATATGCGGCCTGAGACTGGCTGCGGTGAAAATAAAAACGGTTTGAAAAATAATAATGAGCACCAGGATTATTTTGACGATTGATAAAAAGTCTATTTTAAAATTTAAAGAAAATAAATTTTTAAACCAGGTTTTTTCTTTGACTAAAAATTTTCCGCGATTGAAAACAGCAAATTTCATTAAATAAAAAACTGCTAAAATACCAGCTAAACCAGTAAGAATGGCCATAAAAACTTTTAAGGACAAACCGATTAATCCTGACCAAAACATTAAATAACTGATTAAGCCCACTCCCAAAGCAAAGGAAAAAACCAGCCAAACTGGCCTGGGCCAGTTGGAAGCGGAAAAACGTCTTTTAAACAAACTTAAAACTCCGGCGCCAATCAGCCATGGAATAAATAGAGAAATAAACAATTTAAAATAATCAAACATATTTAAACATTAAAAATTATCAATTGACTTTAAAATGAATTTAGTGGGCGTAAATTGTTTGAAGACCACAAAACCTGGCGGAATTTCTTCCAGCTCAATATCAAAAAAAACCGCGTATCGGACAGGAAATTTAACTACATTCAGGTCGGGGTAAAGCCAGTATTGAGCCCAGATTTTTAAAATCTTTTCATTCGGAGTAAAAAAATTAATCGCCGAGCCTTGGGGAATTTCTTTTTTAACAAATTCCAAAAAATCATAAAAATCATACCAATCCCTTTCCAAATCGGCATCAGTAAAAACGTTATTAATTATTCTTTTTACGCGCTCCTGATTTTCCTGACCCTGAAAATCGCGCAAATCGCGCTTTAACCAGAGGTATTCAATGTAAAACCAATTTATTAAGGTTAAAAACCAAAAAATCAGGAAAAGATAAAAAACTGTTTTCAATATTCTGTCCCTTTTATTTTGAAAAATAAAAAATCCGGCAAGGATTAATGTTAGAGAAAGAAAAAGGAAAAACCAAAAATAATCCGGCAGAAAAAAAATTCTGTATTCGGGGATAAAATTAATATAATAATACTGTTCGACTAATTGTAAAACATAGTCATGTAAAAATCTAAACATTAAAATAAGTTATGCATTTGGATGCCGAGCACCTAAATAACTAAATAATTATTTTCATTTTAAAAAGGTCCTAATTTCCCTTGAAAAAAATCTAAAGTTCCTGAAACTAAACCTTTGACCATATTAAACCGTCCCATTAAAGTCCATTGAAAGATTCTTACTGGGATAATAAGGCACAATAAAATAATTCCTCCCAAAAAATTTTTGGTTCTCTTAAACGCAAAAAAAAGGCGGTTGCGGGTTCCATAATAACCATTGGAAAAAGAAAATTCTCCTTGACGACTTGCTGAAACCTTGTGCCAGAGA
>JAHIMV010000067.1 GCA_018896315.1 Patescibacteria group bacterium
ATAGCTCCCTTAAAGGTCGAAATCCTGATAAATTTATTCGAGATATCCTTAAAATTTAGCCCTTTAATCTGAGTTATCCACAAACTTAAAAAAGCGGAAAAGTGTCTCACGAAAGGGGCTCACTTCCATTTAACATTTTTAATTCCTCCAAAAATTATATAACTGTATAATACTATAACACACTTTTTAAAAAATAAACTGTGGATAACTTAATTTTAAAATTATCTTGGATCAACTACTTTTCCCATAAATAATATATTCCCTGTGTCGTTCTGTTGTATTATAAATATAAATGGATGGTCTGCTCTAAATGTTGGAATTGTTGGTTCAGGAATTCCTGTAGAGGTCAATTTCATAACCACAGCCGTTGCCGCCGCCGCTTCAGTCCCCTCTTCATTAACATCTACAAACGCCTGGTGTATAACATTGCTAATAAATAAATCCTTTTTTCCAGTCATTCCTGAAAAATCAGCTGCGGAAGAAAAGGCTATTGGCATACCCATTTCTTTGAGCGTATCAGCCATTAAATATTTGGTTTCAAATTTGAATTTAGGAATATAAATATTTACTCTTTGTTCTTTTAAATCTTTTTTCCATTCTGATAATTTTTCAATACTAAGGGAATTTTCCAAAGAGGTTAAATCATTATTTTTTGGTAGAAGAACCAACATTGATAAATCTTCTCCTGAATATGGCAATCCAAGAATCTGAAGCTCATCATTCTCGCTATAATTAAATATTGCCTTATCATCTGCGCGCCGCATTATTGGAACTTTGACAATATTATCCGGAGTTATTTTAAAATCCTGAGCCGTGGTATCATCCTTATTAAATTGCTTAACCCATTCACCCTTGAAATAAACAGCGTTTGTAAGAACCAGCCTGGTTAAGTAGTCAATCACCCCTTTAGGAATTAAGTCTTTTATTTTATTATTTGTTTGATCTTCCACCCAAGTATTTATTATTATCCGAGATTTTTCAGCATCTTGTTTAAAATTAAGATTTGTTACTTCACCATTATAGTATTGCCCGACTAAACTGAAATATTCGTCTAAAAACTGAAAATCCTGCTCTGCCCACAAAGCATTAGCCGTATGGAGTTTGTATTTTTTATCCTTTTTATTTATTTCGCTGTACAAACCAGCATAACCCCCTCTCCTTATATCATTATCTTCTGGGAAATAAAAGACAGACTGCATTTCTTGCGCTGTTTGTCCTCTTGCTCCTTCATAAGTCATGGCTAAAGCAGTTGAAATACTATATGGAGAGAAAAAGACATTACCCTCTTCGGATTTATACTTAGAATAAAGGTCTAAAGCAAATCGGTTATTAGCATCAACAACATTATCTAAGCCTTCGGTTATAACCACATTATCACCTGAGGGAGTCAGAGGTGGTTGCAGTGTACATCCAGATAAAAGGCCTCCAAAAACAATTACAATCAACGCAGTAATTCCAACTGTTAAAATTTTTTGTTTCATAATTTTAATACATAAATCAAATTAAAATAAAAACACTTATATTAACTTCGTGCAATTAGTGATTGAATATTAATTATTTCGGCGTCAAACTTAGCCTTTTTTTGGGGTAATGCCCTACTGGCGGCGACCAATCTTAACATCTTTGCCACCTCGTCATTAGTATTAATAAAAGAAATCGTTTTCTTTTTTGATAATCTATTGGCAAATTTTTCCTTAACGATTAATAATTGATGAGCTGCGGAACGAGAAATAAATTGAACATTGTTAAAATCTAAAGCAATGTCATTAGTAAATTTTTTTTCTACTGAATTTCCTAAATTCCCAATAATATCGCGAGACGAAATAATCGGAGCAATGGTCTTGTTGACATTTATAATTGTGGTGTCTTTTTTAGACATATTTATATTAATATACTTAATTATTCCATTGTTTAAATTTATTCCAAAAAACAAGAAATGTCAACTGGTTTTTGGAGAAATGGAATTCTATAGCCAATAATCAGTCCATGCCAATTAAAAGGAGACATTGTCACTAATTTCTCTTTATCCTTTTGAGAAATTAAAGCTGCACTTCCGGATAATATGATAAAACTGCCTCCCAGCGCCCCACAAACTACCTGTTTGGAAGTATAAATACCAAATCCCCTTTCTTTGCTTGGTTTAGTAGAATGACCCTTCATAGCCTCCTTGATTGCATCCTCATCACTTAAGACGACACCCTTCTCCTCTTTATAACAAGACTTTAATCCTCTTCCCGTATCAACAATACATATATCTAAAAACTTCTTTTTAGGATATTTTTGAGCAAAAATCCATCCCTCTTCTCTCTTACTGTGTTCAAAGATATTCGTTACTAATTCGGATATGGGATAATAGATTGCATTCTGGGTGCCAGGAATTTCGCCGATTGTCTTATAAATCATTTCGGAAAAACAAGACCCTAATCTTTCCCTGTCTTCTATCTCACCAGATTTCTTTAAATGAGTAACGGGAATATAAGTTAATAATTTCTGAAAATTTTTAACAGAATCAATGCCATCAGGAAAACAAACTGTCTTTAAATACAAATTAGCGCTAGTATTTTGGGGTGATAAATATTCACTTTTGGTTTCGTAAATATAAGCAGTGATGGGCAAAATCAGCAAGGGATAAATCCAGCCCAGACGAGAAAGATCAAAAGTAACCTTTTCGAATTTATTAATTTGGGAAAACGTTTGATAAAGAGAAATAAATTGAGCAATTAATGAATCTTTTTGTGGTATTGAAACAGTGATGGTTTTCATAAACAATCCATTAAAATTTAACCTGCTTTTATTATATCACAAAAAAAACAAAAAAGCGACTGACAAAGTCAGGTCGCTTTCATAAGAATATCTGGCCGTGAACCAGAATAGAATTCGATTCAGGCCATGAGCTTGTCGAATGTCTCCCCTCTGTGGTCCAGAACCTTGAAAAATCAAGTCCGGAGAGCGTTCCAAAGAATAAAAATATTGAGCTTAATGACGGAGGTCAGTCGCCTGCTTTATCTAATGGGGATTGTAGGTTGTTTAGGGTTCTAATATTTGATAAATTCTCTTCTTCCTGATTAATATCTAAAACTCCGGATTGATTAATTTGCAAAACCTTAGAATTGTCTTTTTGCGGATAATTTTTTGACAAAAAGAAAAATACTAAAGCAATTATTATTAAAAATAATATAAAATATATTTTTTTCATATTGTCCTTAGTATAAAATTTTTATAATAAACCACTTTCGCCAACCAAATACCCAGTGCTCCACGCAATCTGTAAATTATATCCACCAGTTGGTCCATCAATGTCTAAAATTTCTCCAGCAAAATATAGGTTATCTATTATTTTTGACTTCATTGTTTTTGGGTCAACTTCTTTCAAATCTACTCCGCCTGAAGTTATAATCGCCTTTTCAAAGCCAACAAGCCCTTTAACGCTAAGTTCAAATTTTTTTAAAAGATTGATTAATTTTTTTCTTTCAATTCTTGTTACTTCATTTACTTGTTTATTTTTTTCAATTCCAGATAATTCAATAATAACAGGAATAAGTTTCTTGGGCAATAATTTATTTAAACTGTTTTTAAATTGTCTATTTTTTTTCTCTTCAAAATCTCTTAGAATTCTTTTGTCTAAAGTTGGATAATCAAGAGCGGGTTTAAAATCTATTTTTATTTTTAAATCTTTTATTTTATTTTCGCTTATTTTCTTACTTAAATCTAATATAATGGGGCCGCTTAGACCATTGTTGGTGAAAAGCGCTTCACCAAAACAAGAATCAAGTTTACGTTTTTCCCATAAACTTACTTCTACGTTTTTCAAACTCAAACCTTCAAGTTTTTTAACTATTTTTTCTTTAACAATAATAGGTGTAAGCGCTGGTTTTGGCTCTATCACTGTATGCCCTATTTTTTTAAGCCATTTATATGCATCGCCAGTAGAACCAGTCCTAGGATAAGATTTTCCTCCGGTTGCAATTACAAAACTATCAGCAGCAATTTCTTTACCATTTTTTAAAACAATTTTTTCTATTTTTTTATTATTACTTTTTCCAGTACTAATAACTATTTTTTCAACCGTACTATTAAATCTGACTTCTACGTTGTTATCTTTTAAATATTTTTTTAAACAATTTAAAATGTCTTTAGCATTATCTGAAACAGGAAAAACCCTCTTGCCTCTTTCTACTTTTGTTTTAATTCCGTGACTTTCAAAAAAGTCCACCACATCTTTATTGGAAAATCTGTTTAAAGCAGGATATAGAAATTTTCCATTCTGCCCATAGATATTTATTATTTTTTTTAAATCTTCTTCTGCATTTGTAATATTACATCTTTCTTTTCCAGTAATTAAAAGTTTTATCCCTAGACATTCGTTTTTTTCAATTAAGATAACACTTGAACCGATTTCTCCCGCATGTCCTGCCGCAATCATTCCAGCTGGCCCACCACCAATTACTACTAAATTATATTTGTTATTTTTCATATTGTTCTTATACCACTTTAAGGGTTATATATAAAACTAGAAACCCACCAAAGTTGACATATAAGTATTTATAAACCAGGGTAGTATAAAAATCAGAGCGATTAAGGGTAGAACGAGAGTCACAACTGTAATAATTATAGTAGTTAGAAAATACTTACGCGTCTTTTCAGCTGAAATATAAATTTTTTTTAGCAATTCGTCTTGTAAATCAAGACGTTTTTTTATTTCTTCGTCCATAAGATTTTAAATATTATCGTATTTATTTATATTTTCATTATAGGAACCTTTCGCTTCGCTCAAGAACCCTGCTATTCGCTACGCTCATAGTAAGAACTAATCCCTCGGCCGTAGCCTATGGGCGAGGCGCCAGAACCTTGAAATTAAATTCTATTGTATAAAGATTAAAGTAGTTTAATTATAAGAACCTGCTCGCTCTGCTCGCAGAACCTTGAAATTAAATTCTATTGTATATAAATTAAGGTAGTTTAATTATAAGCAAAGCTTGAAATTAAATAACAATTTAATTATAGCACAACCAAATTATTATCAAAGGTTTGAACGTCCCAACAATGGATGAGACTAGAAACTGTTTGAAATTTGAATAATATTTTTCTTGGCTTTTTATAACTAATTCAACAATCTAACGAATATAATTTATATACCAGATTTTAAATAAAAGGTACCTGACAACGTTATTAACACTTGATTGGCCTGTATTTTCGCAATATTCATCTAATATGTTTGATTTCTCTTTTTTACCAGACCTATAATATTTTATTTGCAATACTTTAAGATATTGATTTCTTGAACTCATATCCATTCTCATAATTGTAACCTAGTTAGCCTTATTCCTCCTTAAAGGCTATTAAACTAATTAATACGACTGGATTACATTATATCTTATTTTGGGTAAGGTTTTTTATGAGTTAACCAATGTTGCTACGGTTAGATTATATATGAGTTGATGCGCAAGGTTGACAAAAACCATTAAAATTGTATAATATTAAATAGTCAATCAAGCTCTTTAAATAAAAGAAAGTTTAAAATAGTCGTATAACCAAAGGAGGTGTGTTATGTTTCGCAAAACATTGATTCTCGCTTTAGTTGGATTGTTTGTCGAGACTGTATTTGCCCAGGATTTATTTTTTACAGAAGAAACCGAAAATAATTTTGGCCTAAGATTGGGACTTGTAGCAGGAGGTGGTATTGAAACTGGCTCTCCAGTAATTGAATTGGTAAAAAACTTCCCAGAATTTATGAGATTTGTTCCTATTCATGACGATGATAAATCAAAAGTCCCGCCGGAAAATAATGGAATTATCCCGGACCATAAAATAGAGGGTCCTGTTGGCGTTCTCCTTTCACCATTTTATATAGGTCTAAATTTTCGATTAAACTTGAGTCCTTTTGTCTTGAGTTTTGAAGAAAAGATTTCTTACTGCCCTGAGTATCTTTCTGATTTTTCCCCCAGATGCGATGCAATAAGAGAAAGAATTTATATGCCAAATATCGATACAATACGAGTAGATCATTGCTATATAGGCCCCCCTGATAGCCCTGGTTGCGATCCTAATAAAGAGTATTGGATGGGAGTAGACGCCATGACCTATTACGGCATTTATTACAGATGGCTCCGTCCTTTTCATTTCAATATAGAATTGGGATTTGAAACAGGAGATAGGGAAAAAGGAGCAGCTTATATTCTTGGTTATAATGAAACACAAAACGAAATTGTTCTAGAACAAGGATGGAAGAGATGTGAAGTAAAAACATACCACATATACGATGTGGAAAGCCCATATAAATTGGAAGCATATAAAAGTTTTGTATTGGAAAAATTCCGCTGGCGTAAACTTTATATAGGCGCATATTTATACAGTTTTCCGGAAAAACACGGAAATGGTTTAAAGTGTTTTCTAAATATTGGAATCTCTCAGGCGAAAAAACAAAAAACAGTAAATAACGTTTCGGTTGTTTATAGTAAATATGCTCCATTTTTCCAAATTGGCCTTGCTGTTTATCCATCTATAAAGGTTTTCTGAAACATCGTTTAAATTTTTGCGAACATAAAAAAAGCAGGTTAAAAACCCTAACTTGCTTTTTTGTTTAACAGTAGCAGATATGTTAAACTTCCTACCTACAATTCCCCGCCTTCTCAAACCCAGCGACCTCAGCCTCTTCTTCAGTACAAAAATACCTATCCCCTTTTTCCAAATTTTAATTGCTTTGTTAGAAATACGTTCTTTCCACTATTTATTTCTCAATTAAATTTTCGGGTTTATTTTTTCTGCCTAGACTGATGACTATCGAGAACCGTTCTCAATATTCTTAAAAATCTGAAGTGCTAAAAAAAGATGGCTCGGGCAATGGAATGCTTGCCCGCCGATATGGAGGGATGTGGGAACCTGGATAATTAGAAACCCTTTGCTTACCTACCCTTAATCTGGTTAATTCTTGTATAAATTATTTTTTATTGAACTGTGGAAATTTATAGG
>JAHIMV010000068.1 GCA_018896315.1 Patescibacteria group bacterium
AATAGAGCAAGTGCCGCCTTGACATTAGCAGGAATTACATTGACAACTCCTAACATAGGAACTCCGAGTGCTGGAACATTAACTAACTGCACATTTCCAACTCTTAATCAGAATACAACAGGAACAGCGGCAGGATTATCAGTAATTTTGGTATCAACAAAAGGTGGGTCAGGAATAAATAATGCTGGAACATTAACTTGGGGTGCAGGAGGCACACTTGGAACTGGGGCTTACGCTACTATCGCTAATTATGCATTAGTAGGACAAACAATGTATATCGGGACTACTGCTGTTGCTATCAACAGAGCTTCTGCCACTCTTAATCTCGCTGGTATAGGAACCCTTGGTGTTGGCGCTATAACAAGCAGTGGATTACTTGGCGTAACCGTTGCGAGTGGATATTCGGCTACATTTATGGGCGGCAACGTCGGCATCGGGGATCCTACACCAACCGAAGGGATGCTGGTAGTAGGTAGCGGTGGCACAGGCAAGATTGCAGCTGGTGAGTTTGATCCGCTTTATACTATCGGAGATATAGTATACGCAACTTATGGACATTCAACAACAGGTTTAAAAGAAGAAACAGTGGGGAAAGTAAAACTTTCCCAAACTCTAAATCCTAAACCCGAAACCCTAAACAAACTCAAATGCTTAAAATCTCAAATTCAAAACGGTTTAGAAGATTGGAATTTTGAATTTAGAAATTGTTTAGAATTTAGAAATTCGGATTTAGAAATTGGAGGAAGCGACTACTACTTCGTTATCGATTTTGATAATCTCGAAGTCGCTTCCGACTTATGGCTTTTTTATCAAATTACTGCTTTTGGCAATAACTGGGAAGATTTAGTGGTTATGTTAACCCCAGAAGGAATGGCGCATGTATGGTATGAACTTGATTCTGAAGAAAACATAGTGACTATTTTTGGCACAAAACCGATTAAAGTTTCATATCGTTTAATTTCTCCAAGATTTGACTGGCCAGAAAGAGATACTAATCTTATTAAAGATCAAGATATTGATTTCGGCATGGAAGTAGATGAAATAAAAAACGACCAATATTAGGTAGTGTAGCCCTTGTGAAGGTCTACCCCTCGCAGAGTAAAAATAGGGATAGTGGCCGTGAAGCCTTGGAAGGTGTACACCTTCCAAGAAACTTTCTGTTGATAATTTTAATTAAAATAAGGAAAGGAAAAGAGCCAATTTCGATATTGGCTCTGGACTATAGGGACAGGGCCACCATATTTTACTTTGGCTTAACAAAGCGGAAATTTAAGGCAAAAATTCCATTTAGCGCAATTTTGATTAAAAATTAAAAATGATAATATTTACACAACATTCTTTAATAAAATTAAGTCAGAGAAATATTTCTAAAGAGATAGTTAAGAAAGTTGTGAAATCACCCGATTTTACTTTTAAGAGTTATTCAAATCGTGAAATTGCTTATAAAGGATTTAAGAAATTATATCTAAAAGTAATATTTAGAAAAGAAAATAAAAATATTATTATTATTACTCAATACTGGACAAAAGGTTTAAATTAATAAAAAATTAATAAAATAAACATATGGAAATTACTTACGATACTAAAGCAGATGCATTAAATATTACTTTTAAAAAGGGCAAGGTTAGGAAAACCTTGGAAATCTCGCCAGAAATTAATTTAGATTTAGATGTGAGAGGTAATCCTTTGTATCTTGAAATTATAGGTTTTGGTGAAAAAATAGGCAAAAAACAAACCTCAGAAGTGTTGATAAAAAACTTAACAACGGCAAGAATCCATTAAATAGCGGGATAGTAACCAATCTGTTAACCCCTCGGGTTAACAATAAAGGTTGTTGACCAAGATTGTTGACCCCTCGGGTTAACAAGAGGGTCAACAAGAGGTAAACAAGAGGGAGTAAGTAGGACAGCTCTGCTTACAGTTGCTTCTGCTTGAGTTAACAAGCTTTTTAAAATAAAAAAAAGAGCCAATTTCGATATTGGCTCTTAGAGTGATTTCCTTTTTGAAAAAAATTTAAATTCTTATCCCAAAACAGAAAGTAAAACCAGAGAGATAAATTTTGTTTTTTGATAGAGGATGATTATCAGGGTTCGGGAAAATTATATTTATACTCTCGCCGGGTTTAGTGGTTTTACCGAATCTAGTTAGGAGACCTTTGCTTTTCAAAAAAGCTCTTTGATAGCCGATTTCCAGTTTCAAGATTCCAACCGACAAATGAGTTCTTATCATGGCTAACGGCCCAGAATAATTTCTTTTGTCAATTCCATATGGAGTTTCAATGGAGCGGAATAGAATTTGATATCCAATTCCACCTCCGAATCCGATAGATCTGTTTAAGGTTTTTCCGAAGAATAAAGTTACTGGAATAATCAGATTTTGAATTTCATTATCGTTCCAGAATGGAACAATTTCCAAGGAAAAATTTTTATTCCTTGTTATCGTTATTCCGACGATGTTTCCTTCTCCGATTTCTGAAAAATCAGCGTAACCGAATTTTAGAAAAATATTTTCCTCCGCTTTTATACAGAAAGGCAGAAGAATTATTACGGTGATGAATAGAATTTTTTTCATTTTTTTTCCTCCTTTGTAATGAACTTTAAATGTTTAAAAATGGAAATAATTATGCTATAATAGTAACAGAAATTTGGTTTTTTGTCAAATAATTTTCTATCAAAAAGGTCCAATATAAAATTCCTAATTTCTAATTTCTATTTTCTATTACTAATTTCCAATTTCTAAATAACGAATTTCTAAATAGTTTACTCAATCTAATTTTCATTAAACATGTCTGATTGTGAAACAAAAATTTATCATAGAATTTCAGCAGGTAAAAGGATTAGAATTGCTAGTCAGATGTATTTATTAGGCAAAAAATTAACAGATTTAAATGACAGAAAATTATATGTCGGTAAAACACAAAAACATAATAGAAGATCCAGAAAGTTTGCTATGTGAAGTGGCCAAAATCCTGCAGGAACTAAAAATACCCTACGTTATTACAGGGGGTTTTGCAGTAGCTATTTGGGGAAGACCTCGTTTTACAGCTGATATTGATATTATAGTTGAGCTTTTAGACAAGAATATCTTAAGTTTGGCTAAAAGATTGCTGTTACTTGATGAAGATTCGTATTTAGACATTACAGCAATTAAAAATGCTTTAGTTAACAGAGGCGAGTTTAATTTTATTCATGCTAATACAGGCATGAAAGTAGATTTTTGGATTAGAAACAGCGAGTTTGACAGATTAAAAATTAAGCGCGCGGTTTGCAAACAAATAAAACATCGGAAAATAAATTTTGTTTCTCCTGAAGATTTGATTCTATCTAAATTACTTTGGTATAAAAAGAATAAATCCGAAAGAGAGTTAGAAGACATAAAGTCAATTTTGAAATTTAGTAAGATTGATTTGAAATATATTAAAAAATTTTCACAAAAACATTCAACAGAGAATATCTTTAAAAAGATTAAATCTTGATAGCCCTGTGAAGGTCTGCCCCTCACAGAAATCCAGTGCAACGTTTAACATCGCACGAGCTAGAATAAAAAATTAATAAAAAATAATGAGGATAAAATTTTCTCCCCATTCATTAGAAAGAATTAAAGAAAGAGGAATTGACAAAAAAGTCGTTACTGAGGCAATAAGATTTCCTGATAAAATTGAGATTTCAGGAGTTAATAAAAATAGGTTTTTAATTAAAAAGATTTATTATCATCAAAAACTAAAAAGAGATCATCTTCTAATAATTGTGGTTGAAAAAGCAAATGCTGTTTTAAAAATCGTTACTATTATTGATACCTCTAAAATTAGTAAATATATTTAGAATTATGACAAAAATAAAATATAACAAAGAAACAAAAATTTTGGGGATTCGTTTAAGTAACAAACAGAGCGTTGATTCTGACATTAGAGGGAATGTAGTTGTAGATTACGACAAAGAAGGTAAGATAGTAAATTTAGATATTATGAGTATAAGTTTAGAAGAATTTTCTAAAACAGAGGATTATTTCAATAGATTTTTGGACAGACCCAAAAGAAAAGTGGCAAATAGTGGAGTAAGGGTTTATTCTCGATAAGATTTATTAAATTAAAGCAAACGTACAGAAGCGTACAGGTTGAACCTTTTGCAACTCGCATTTTTTTAATTGGGGACTGTCCCCCTAAACTGGCCTTGGCAAACCCGCATCAGAAGCGGATTTTAGAGCGAAAAATTCAAAATGGCAAAAATTTGACCAAAAAAA
>JAHIMV010000003.1 GCA_018896315.1 Patescibacteria group bacterium
AGAATACACTGCCAAAAAACAAAAAATTCTCAACCAAAAAATTGAGATTTCCGAAAAATTGAAAGATTTTGAGCGAAAGGGTAATCGCTGGCTCGAACTTTGTAAAAACTTCATTTTGACGGCTAATCAAGCTCAAATTGCCGCTTTGCAAGGAAATTTTTCCGAAAAGAAAAATTTCCTGAAAAAGATTGGCTCGAACCTGCTCCTGCGGGAGCGGCGGGTTTTTGTAGAATACAAAAACCCTTGGAAATTGCTTGAAAATTCGTCCGCCGAAACGAGGGGCGAAGCCCCGAGCGAGGCGGGAAACCGAAACTTTACAAATTGGCTGGGAGGGATGGATTCGAACCATCATGCCATGGTCCAGAACCTTGAAAAATTAAGCCCAGAAGGCGTTCCCGAGGATAAAAATACTGGGCTTAATGACGGACCTCGGTCGGGTTCAAATAAGCAAAATGAGGCAAATGAGACAGTATAAAAAGGGATATCTTGTGTCTTATTTTAATTTTATCTAAAAAAACGATATCAAGTACTTTTTTGCGACACCTCTTTTGCTAGGCATCCTAATACCTTTTTGGAATCTTAGTTTACTCCGAGAAATTTGTAACCTTTTTTTTCCCATTTATCGACAACGTTTTCAATATCTTCGATACTGGCAACACTCTCTGTTAACTTCAGACCACTTTCTCCTTTTTCTATTGTGATTCCCATCCATCCTCTTTTTATAAATTCATTCATCTGTTTTTCGGGTATATTGTATTTTTCATCTACTGATTCATTTGGGATCTTTTCAAATTTCATAATTTTATTAGTTAATTGTTTAACAATATTTATATTACATCAAAAATATAATTTTGTCAAGACATTTTTTTTAGAAATAAAACCCGCTAAAATGTGGTAAGAAAGCGGGTAATCAAGCAGGGGCGCTGTCCCCATTTTCACCATTTTCACATTTTCAACATTTTCAACGCCAATTCTCCTACGCTAAAGCTTCGGAAGGACTAAAAGGCTTCGGAATACCAATCCTGCTCAAGGATCTTTAGAATACTTAGACACCGAGTGTCTAAGTAGAGTGTCTAAGTAACTCAAACTACTACAAACTCTAAACTCGGGGGCAGGGATTCGAACCCCAATTCTCAGGACCAGAACCTGATGTCCTGCCGTTAGACGACCCCCGAACGATTTTTATTTGAATAATGTTTTATTTTATTTTTTAATTCTTTTTTACCTTTAGCGGTTTTATAATATCTCTCTTTTTTATAAGCTTCATATTTATTATTATATTTTTCTGAATATATCAAGTTCAAAGGCCTTCTATGTTTTGTAGATTTAACATTACCTTTATGATGATAATCTAATCTTTTTTTTAAATTACTAGTACAACCTATATACAGATTATTATCTTTCAAACTTTTTAAAACATAAATATAATAATTCATAAATATATTATGTCCTGCATTAGCCTCGCCCGTAGGCTGTAGCCATGGGCTACGGCCGAGGGCCTCGCCCGTAGGCTGTAGCCATGGGCTACGGCCGAGGGATGACCTCCCAACATTTTTATTCACAAATCTTTAAAATGGCTAACTCTAAAGGTAATTGCGGTATCTCACTATACCCAATCTGCGTTTTAGTCTTAATAAACTCCTCAATAATATCCATTAAATGCTTTAATTCCACTTTATCCCCCAACCTCTTAATATTATTCTGAGTTTCCTCATCAACCTGCCAATAAAGATCACTGTTAATCGCCTTAACCTTAACCAAAAGCATTTTCCTTAAAAACTCAATTAAATCAGTCACAAACTGCTCCAAATTAGTCCCCTCCTGCAATAAATCGTTTATCATCTTAATGGCCCCAGCCTGATCTTTTTTAAATATTAATTCTAATAATTTAACAATCTCTGTTGTCTGTGAAGGAGGAATAACCAAACTCGCCTCTTTTTCAGTAATCTCTTTTCCGTCTAAAGCCAATATCTGTCCAAGTAAAGATTCGGCATCTCGTACACAGCCTTCAGATCTTAAAGCAATGTTCTGAAGAATCTTTTTATTCACCTTAATCTTTTCTAATTTAACAATCTTTTCCATTCTCTTCACAATCTCTTCTAAACTGACTTTTCTAAAATCAAACCTTTGACACCGAGAAATAATAGTATCAAGCAATTTATGAGGTTCGGTAGTCGCCAGAATAAAAATAATGTGAGATGGCGGCTCTTCTAATGTTTTTAATAAAGCTTGCATTGCCTGCGTAGATAATTGATGGCATTCATCAATAACAAATACTTTGTAATTTCCTTGAGTCGGTGGAATCCGAGAATAAGAAATAATATTTTCTCGCACATTATCAACTCCTGTCTGAGAAGCTGCATCCAATTCAATCAAATCCATAAACCGAGCTTTCATTACATCCTGACACGGCTGACACTTATTACACGGTTCTGATTGCCCTGGTTTACGATTCTTACAATTAACTGCCTTGGCCACTAACCGAGCAATAGTTGTCTTGCCTAAACCCCTTGGCCCTGTAAAAAGATAAGCATGGGCTATTTTATCACTTTTAATCTCATTTTCTAAAATCCGAACAATATTATCTTGCCCGATTATTTCTTTAAATGTTTGCGGTCTGTACTTTCTATAAATTACCATATGCTTAATAACTTGTATTATCTTGCTTAAATGTTC
>JAHIMV010000069.1 GCA_018896315.1 Patescibacteria group bacterium
TTAGCTATGGAACTAACAAGATCAGAACAGATAATACTTAAGTTTTTTGCTACTCATTCCGGTGCCACTTTGTATGAAAGTGAAATTGCCAAGAGCATACAAATAAGCGTTGGCTCTGCAAATCAATCTTTAAAAGAACTTTCCAAGAAAGAGATGGTTTCTCTGGAGAAGAGAGGCAATATGAATTTTTACAACCTTAATTTAGATAATCCGTTAGTGAGGCAGTTTAAGATTACCCAAACAATAAGCGAACTCAACGGTCTAATTAACAAATTAAAACCCTTATCAAAGCGCGTTATTCTTTTTGGCAGCTGCGCAGAAGGCCTTGATACTGAAAATAGCGATATTGATATGGCTATTGTTTCCCAGGAAGAACAAGAAGCGCGTAAGCTTATTAAACAACAAAAAATGGCCAGGGAAATCCAGTCTTTGATTTTTAATTCAAAGGATTTCCTGACATTGCCGGATAAGGACAAACCCTTATATGAACGCATTCAAAAAGGCATTATATTATGGAGGGCTGATTAATGGCTGTTTTAAATTTTAAAGGAAAGACATTTGTGCAGAATTATCATTTGGCGGTTCCGTATCATCAACTTGTTCCTAAAAAGTAGGTGGATAGGAACGTTCCCCTTGGGGCATCCTATAGCTAAAAAATAATTAATTTTTTTGAAAGAATTCGCCGTTTTTATGTATCTATATATTAAATGCAGAGAAAGAATAGTATCTATAGTTTCGCCTAATAAAAAGCATAGGAGATTGAGATGAAAGATATGGTAAGCAAAGAATACGTTAAATTCTTAAATGAAATTAAATCTCGTATTGTTACGGCGCGGATTCAGGCAATCCGGTTGGTCAATAAGAAGCTTATAAATCTATATTTTGGAATAGGCAAGGATATTGTAGAAAAACAGGAAAGATTTGGCTGGGGCAAGGGTATTGTAGAAAGGCTTTCCAGGGATTTGCAAAAAGAATTTTCTGGCGCTAAAGGATATTCTACTCAGAATCTGTGGTATATGAGACAGTTTTATCTGGAATATAGGAATTTTCCAAATCTCCAACAGCTTGTTGGAGAAATTCCATGGGGCCAGAATTTAATTATCTTGTCTCGGTTAAAGGAGATAAAAGAAAGGGAATTTTATATACGTTCAACTATAAAATTTGGATGGAGCAGGGATGTTCTTATTCATCAGGTAGAATCCGAAGCTCATAAGCAAGTGAAGTTAGAAAAAATTCACAACTTTCCAAAGGCATTGCCTGCGCATTTGGCTGAACAGGCAGACCTGGCAGTGAAGGATACTTACGCGTTAGATTTTTTGGATATAGCCAAGCCTATTTTAGAAAGAGAGTTAGAAAGAAAACTTTTAGCTAAGCTAAAGGATTTTATTGCCGAACTTGGCCTGGGATTTTGCTTTATTGAGAATCAGTATCCTATTAAATTAGAAGATAAAGAATATTATATTGACCTTTTATTTTTCCATAGAAATCTGCGTTGTCTTGTGGCATTTGATTTAAAGATAGGAGAGTTTAAGGCTGAATATGCTGGCAAGATGAACTTTTACTTGAATTTATTGGATGATTTTGTCCGCTTACCTGCAGAAAATCCATCCATAGGAATTATTCTATGCAAGGATAGAGATCGTTTAGAAGTAGAGTATGCTCTTCATGGTATAAAGAAGCCAATAGATGTATCAAAATATAGATTAACAAAGAAATTGCCAAAAAAATTAACTAAAGTGCTGCCTACCATGGAAGAGTTTAAAAAAGGATTAAAGGAGTGGTAAATAAAAATGACTCAAGAAATTATCGCGGCAGATGGGTTTATTTTAATAGGAAGAGGGAAAAGCTAAAGGATAATAATTTTGATAATTGGGAGATCTTGGAATTATAGCAGAAAGTCGAAAAATGATTCCAGTAAAACAAGCTGTAAGGCAAGCAGCCGAGGTTGAATTCGGAAAGAAAATTCGCTATTTAGATTGGAGTTTTACTAAATAAAAATGGGCTTTTTGTCCTACTATATAGGCCTTCCATAAACGGTAGGCGTTTCGGATAATAAGCCCACAAAAAAGACTATTTTCTTGACCCACTATAAGTTTATATCATATCTGTGTGTGTCAAGAGATTTTTATTTTGAGTTTTTTCTGATTTTTGAAAAATTTTTATATTATATAAAAGCGCAAAAAAGCCATTTTTCTGGATGGAAAACAGAGTTATTTTGCACCTTCTTATTAAGAGGAGCGGATTCATTAAACGAAAAAAACATAAGCTGAATGAACGATAAAATATACGGTTTTTTCAATGATGATGGGACACCGGTAAATCCCAATATTGTACCGAAATCAAGTTTATGTGTTTCGTGTTTGCATGACGATGACTCTGAGCAGTAAACCCTTTGTATATTAAACCGTATAGATCAGCAAAATGCAAAAGATTTTAAGTACCTTGCTTATATAAAGAAGGAATAAGTTATGACAGATAAAATTGGAAGAAACGATCCCTGTCTATGCGGGAGCGGAAAAAAATACAAAAAATGCTGTGGGTTTAATAAAATGCCTGATTTCTCTTTGCCTGAAGACATGAAAACTGGAACTATACTTGATGAATACATGATGCTTTTTCAGGGAATTATGATATTTGGCCAGGGAATAAAACAATTCGGCGATGACAAAAAGGAGCTGAACGAGGCGATTAAGGATTTTGAAAGCCGTTTCAGGCCTGGGGAGCCAGATGGCATATCGGACGGGATTTTTATGACATGGCAGTATCTTGATTTATGTTTTGGCAAAAAAGAAGAAACTATTTGCGAACGGTTTATAAACTCCGAGTTTTTCAATAGGCTTATAGAACCGGGGCCAAAATTATTACAGGATTTAGCTCAAAGTTATTTAACCTTCTATAAGGTAAAAGGCGTCTTAGATGATTGGGTTATTTTCGAAGAAATAGGAACAGACAGAGATTGGAAAATCCATAGGATAAATGAGCCATTTGAGAGAGAAGCGAAACCAGGGGATGTATGGTATGCGCGATTTATAGGAGGCAATGAGGACGGTTATATTTATACCGCTCCTTATATTTTTCCGTCCAAAGAAACTGCTTATCATGAGTTTTTCAAGGCCATGTTAACGCAAAAGAATGTTTTTGCAAGATACGCCAAAGAAGGTTTGTCAGAGGAAGAAATCTTTCGGCGTTCATGCAAGGAATCGGTGCGTTATTGGGTAGAATGCTTTTTAAGAGGCAGTGAAAACTATAAAACAAAGCCAATGAAAGCAGTTATGCCCATATTATCCAATAATAATTGGACGGAACAAAAAATTCCACAAGATTTAAATTGGAACTTTGAAGAAGAAGAATTTTTAAGCGATTTTAAAAATTTCCTAGCGTATATTGCTAAAGAAAAGATAAAACTAACGCCTAAATGCAAGTGGATTCCTATGAAGCATCTTTACGCTATTAATAATTTGTTTAGAAACCCTTCGCAACTCGACGATACTGTAGGCGGCAAAGTATATAAAACTCGTGAAGAATTTCGTGCCCATAGAATATATTTTATAGATCTATTGGCTGAAGCAA
>JAHIMV010000070.1 GCA_018896315.1 Patescibacteria group bacterium
ATTATCTACATGATGTTAAAGTACCGTACTGAATATATTTATCACAAAGTAACAATTTAATCTTGGGGATAACTATTCTTTACATAGAATATCTGTCCCTTATTAGAAAATAAAACTATAGTTTAATTCTATAGGTTGCCGCCTTATTTTTTAATAACAAAATAATTATACATCCCTTCTAGATTTTCTTTTTTGCTTATAATTTTTGCTCTTATAAAAATCCATAATATTGGCGCAAGAAATACTAAAACGGGAAACAAAACTTTAGGTTTTATTCTTATTGGTTGTTGAATAAACTCATCAGGAAAATTATCAAAATTTTTTCTGAACAGTTCTAGAAACTCTTTATGGCTATAAGCTCTTGAAAATTTAGGATCTATTTCATCTAGATTCATCCCAAAGTATAGTTTTATAAAATCATTATTTAAACAGTTCATAAGTAAAAATCTTTTTTTTTAAGAATTCTCTTTATCTCACTAAACAACTTTTTATGATCTTTGATATAAAAAATAGTACCTAGACAGAGTATCACGTCAAACGAATTACTTTTGAAATTATTTTCTAAAAAATCTTTAGCGATAAACTCCACCCTTTTATCTTTCACTAGTATTTTTTTTTCAGAATCTATAAAAGGATCAATACATATTATTTTTTTAGGATTTTGTTTTAAAAGCAAATCGTATCCTATTCCTACACTTCCTCCGATATCCAACACATTTTTTCCTTTGATATATCTACTTGCAAACAAATAATTTTCAATAGATCTTTTTTTAGCAATACTGCTAATTAATGACTCCTGTTTTTTGGGAGCCCTATCAATAATAATTTTTTTAGCAAGATTTTTTCTAATTTCCATTGTTTAGCTTTAATTTTACATATTCTCCTGTCAGAGAGACTGGTTTTTTATTGCCATTAGATATTAAAATAATATTGTTTGTTAAATCAAAAACAAAACTCTGGTAGGTCCCTTCATTTGTTAATGATTTCCCCGTTCCTTTATTTTCTAAACCATTACTATAGTCTTTTAATATGTTAATTAAATCTTTGTAAGTGATTTGATTATATTTATCTACCAGACAATTCATTGATTTTAGCCTAATCTGGCTGGATTTGATAGGCCCGTTGTGAAATTTTTGCATTTCTTTGCTTTCAAAATGCGTTGTGCAGCATAATGGCCCATTACTCTCAATTAGATTTATTTTACTTGGATTAATCTCAAAGATAATACTTTTCTTTTCTTTTTCTGAAGTCAGGACTAAATTGAGTGATCTCATTGTAATATTATTTTTAATAAATAGTTCTCCGTCTTTTAAATTACTAATATTTTCTAGCAACATACGCATTAATAAATGGGTTGCAAGATTATTTTCCTTAGTGTCTTCTTTAACATAGAGTATTTGATGAGAATTCACTGCAATCCCTTTGTCGTTAAAACCATTTAAAACGCCAATAAGCAGTGGAATTGACACATGTGTAAACCTTCTTTTTTTGGGAATTGAAATATCTATGACTATAGATTTTGCATATTTTAATGCTGATTTTGTTAAAAAGGGCAATAAATCTGTATTTCTTCCTATAAGAACAGAATTCTTGTTGAAAAAAGAAATCGTGGAACAATGAAAACCATATCGCTTAAGCACATCAAAACAAAAATTAACGCAAAACAAATGATTATAAGATATACCCGTAGAATCAGCATAACCTCTGATTTCCTCAAGATATTCTTTTGGAATTCTTATAAATTTATAATGTCTTTTTGTAATACTATAAATGATTGACAATATTATTTTTACAAATCTCTTTTTAAGAAATTTTATTATTGGATTTTTTGACTTTAATAAAAGAGTTCCATAAGCATAACCTGTGCTATAATAATTCTTCTCATTCAAACGAAGGTATTGTATTCCGTTGTTTATCTTAATATACGAGTTATTATATTTATACAACATACTATAAAATTATCATAAGTTACTACAATTGGGACGACAATACAACTGGGACAGTCCCCTGTCCGTCCGTCAAGAAAGAAGTATTGCTCCTATAAACATCAAAATAATCGCTAATGATTTTAGCAGCAAAGTTGATTTTCCAATTTCTTCTTTTAAAATTCTTGGGTAAAATATACTTAAAATCCATTCCATAATATAGCGATTATTTTATAAAGTTAATAAAGTTTGCTATAAGATACATTCAGTACGCGCGAAGTGAATTTCACTTAACTCATTTCTATCTGAATTGAATACAATATTTCAACTGAATATTGTATATTGCACGAATATAACATATAATAATTACATTATATAACAATTTTTAGAAAAAGCAAAAAAATATGAAAATAACCACTCAATCAGAAAAACAAACCCTTAATTTGGGCAAAAAAATTGCTAAACAACTCAAAGGAGGTGAAGTAATCGGTTTAATCGGCGAATTAGGCGCGGGGAAAACTGTTTTTATTAAGGGTTTGGCCCAGGGCCTGAATATTAAGAAAACAATTACCAGCCCTACTTTTGTTTTAATGAAAGTTTACCCTGTTAAATCCTGCGAAGCAGGTTCGCCTACGGCGAAATTTAACAGGGTAAATCCAATCAACAATCTCCGCCAGAGGCGGATCTGCCTTGGACGGAAACAATCAACAATCAACAATTTTATTCATGTTGATGCTTATCGCTTAAAATCTGCCCAAGATCTAATTGACATTGGCATTAAAGACTATTTAAGTAAAAAAACTGCTGTTACAGTAATTGAGTGGGCTGATCAAGTAAAAAATATTTTGCCAAAAAATAGAATTCTTGTTAAAATAAAAATGGGCCGAAATCCAAATCAAAGAATTTTTGAAATAAATAATCAATATGGGAAAAGCGTACGAGTCCAAAGAACATGAAGCGGAAATATATCGACTCTGGGAAAAGAGTGGATTTTTTAATCCTGATAAACTACCTGGTAAACCAAAAAAAACATACTCTATTTCTATCCCTCCACCAAATGTTACTGGCTCTCTTCACCTTGGCCATGCTTTAAATAATACGATTCAGGATATTTTGACCAGATTTTATCGTATGAAAGGAAGGAAAACGCTTTGGTTACCTGGAACCGACCATGCTGGCATTGCGACGCAAAACGTTGTTGAAAAAGAATTAGCCAAACAAGGGTTAACTCGTCACCAATTAGGTAGAGAAAAATTCACTGAAAAGGCTTGGCAATGGAAAGCAAAATATGGTGATTTAATATTAGAACAATTAAAAAAACTTGGTTGTTCTTGTGATTGGTCAAGAACTCGCTTTACTTTAGACAAAAATTATACAGAAGCAGTTTTAACTGCTTTTATTAATTATCATAAAAAGGGATATATTTATCGCGGACCAAGAATTGTTAATTGGTGTCTGCGCTGTACCACAGCCATTTCTGATATTGAAATAAAATATCAAGAAAAAAAGGGCAAACTCTGGTATTTAAAATATCCCATAAAAGGCGACACCAATTACGAATTACACACGAATGACGCAAATCATTTTATTGTAGTGGCAACTACGCGACCCGAGACAATGCTGGGCGATACGGCAGTAGCGGTAAATCCTAAAGATAAAAGATATAAAAATTTAATAGGGCAAAAATTAATTCTCCCTATTGTAAATCGTGAAATACCTATAGTTTCTCATCGCTTAGTCGATGTAGAATTTGGTACAGGAGCAGTAAAAATTACTCCAGCTCATGATAAAACTGACTGGCAAATTGGTAAAGAAAATAATTTAGAAGTGATAAACGTTATTGGACCAGAGGGTAAAATGACCAAGGAGGCAGGGAAATATGCTGGCCTACCCGTTTTAGAAGCAAGAAAAAAAATTGTTAAAGAATTGGAAAAATTAAATCTTTTAGAAAAAGTTGAAGATTATCAACATCAAATCTCTCTTTGTGATCGCTGTGGCACACCAATTGAACCTCAAATTTCTACTCAATGGTTTGTGTCTATGAAAAAACTGGCTAAACCGGCTATTAAAGTTGTAAAAAAATCAAAAATAAAAATTTCACCTGAACGTTATAAGAAAATATATTTAGATTGGTTAGATAATATTGAAGATTGGTGTATTTCTAGGCAACTTTGGTGGGGACATCGATTGCCGGTTTGGTTTTGTCAAAAAGAAAAAGATAAATATATTGTCTCTGTAAATCAGCCTAAAAAATGTCCTTATTGCAATAAATGTAAAATGAAACAGTCTGAAGACGTACTTGATACTTGGTTTTCTTCAGCTCTTTGGCCTTTTGCCACTCTGGGTTGGCCTAAAAAAACCAAAGACTTAAAAGAATTTTATCCTACTTCTTTACTTTCCACGGCCAGAGACATTCTTTATCTCTGGGTGGCTCGTATGGTTTTTTCCGGCTTAGAATTTTTAAAAAAAATACCGTTTGAACAAGTCTATATCCACTCCACTATTTTAACATTAGAAGGTCGGCGTATGAGCAAATCATTAGGAACTGGTATTGACCCATTAGAATTAATAAATAAATATGGAGCTGACGCAACTCGATTTGGTATAATTTATCAAACAAATCGCGACCAACAAGCGATTCGTTTTGATGAAAGAGCTATTGTCGCTGCTCGTAATTTTATTAACAAACTTTGGAATATTAGTCGTTTTATTGCCATACAAATTGAAACCGAGCCAAAAATAAAAATTAAAAATATTAAAACACAAACTTTAGCTGATCATTGGATTATTTCAAGGGCTAATAACTTAATTACTTCAATAACAAAAAAAATTGAAAATTACGAATTTGGTGAAGCTAGTAAAGAAATTTATGAGTTTGTCTGGCATGATTTTGCTGATTGGTATTTAGAAATCTCAAAGTTCCAAATAGCTGATCCTGGATTAAAAAAAGAGACTATTCGTAATTTAAAACTCATTCTTTGTCTTTGTCTAAGACTACTTCATCCCTTTATTCCTTTTGTTACAGAACAAATTTACCAACAACTTAATACCTGCACTAACTCTTCAGATTTATTAATGATCGCCTCCTGGCCGAAAATAAAAAAGAATTTTATCAATCTAAAAAAGGAAAAAGAATTTGCCAGTGTAAAAGAGATGGTGATGAAAATCAGGAACTGGAAAATTGAGCAAAAAATTTCCCCAAAGGAAATAGTTGACTATAAAATCAAAACAGAAAATAAGAACCTTCTTCGCTATGCTCATCAGAACCTTGTTGTTCGCTCTGCTCACAATAAAAAAATCCTAGCTCAAAACGAGCTTAAGGATTTGATTGAAAAATTAGGAAAAGTAAAACTAACCTTATAATTCTTTGTTTCTTTCAACAACCCATTCTTTAAAATCCTGCTCATTAGCAAAACCTCTTTGCCAGGACGTATCTAAACCATAACTTTCAAAAAGACGAGACAAAATACTTAAACCATCGACAATAACATTTTTTTTGCTGGTTAAAGAAAAAATCCAATTTTCTAATTCCGCTAGAGCTCCTTCTCTGGCTTCATTATCTCCAGCGCTCACTTCTTGAAGATCATGCTTGGCTTTTTGATAAAACTTATCTACATTAATATAATTCTGACAATCCTCTTTAAGTTCATTTAAAAAACTCATTACCTGTTCCCTTTCTTCTGCATCTGGAATTGTGTTAATACTATTTTCCAAAACATTAAAATTAAATCGAGATATCTGCTCGATTTTTTCTTTTTCTAAAACTGGTGCTACTTCGCGTTTTTGTAAAAATTGATGTTCCATATAAATTTATTTTATTTTTATTAATATCTCTTATTCAGCCACGCGGAAAACTTCTTCCACTGTGGTCAGTCCTTCTAAGGCCTTTAAAATTCCATCTTGAACCATTTTAACCATGCCCTGCCCTTTAAGTAATTCTTTCATTTTATACTCGGAAAGATCGCCCTCTAAAACTGCTTTTTCAATCTCTGGATCAATTATTAAAACTTCATAAATTCCAACACGTCCTTTATAACCCAGACCCTGGCATTTTTCACAGCCATCTCCTTTGTAAAATCTAAGTTTATTCAAGTCAATTTTAATGCCTGATTTTTCTGGAATTTCAGATAAAATCTTTTTTACTCGAGCTAGTTTTTCAGGCCCTAAGGTTATTTCTTTTTTACATTCTTTGCAAATTCTTCTTCCTAAACGCTGTCCAATAACTGCATTAAGTGATGGAGCCAAAAGATAAGGCTTTGCTCCCATAGAAAGAAATCTAGGCAAAGCTCCTGCTGCATCATTTGTATGAAGCGTGGAAACTACTAAATGACCGGTTAAAGCCGCTTGAATAGCAATATCAGCTGTTTCTAGGTCTCTAATTTCTCCAACCATAACCACGTCTGGATCCTGACGAAGAATTGAACGAAGGCCTTTAGCAAAGGTATATTCTTTTGATTTATCAACTTGACTCTGATTAACTCCTTTTAAATGATACTCTATTGGGTCTTCCAGGGTAATAATTTTTGTTTCTGGATCATTAAGCTTATTTAAAATGGCATACAAGGTAGTTGTTTTTCCCGAACCTGTTGGACCAGTAGTGATAATCATACCATTAGGTCTTTCTATTTGCATTTTTAGTTTTTCTTCCACATCTTTGCGAAAGCCAAGATCTTCAAAACTTAGCCCAGCTACTGACGCGCGAAGTAATCTCATAACCACACTTTCTCCATAAGCAGTCGGTAACGTAGAAACACGAACATCTGTTTTTTCTTTTTTTAAATAAATAGTAAATCGTCCATCTTGCGGCCGATCTGTTACATTCATTTTAAGACTGGACAATAATTTAAGTCTTGAAATGACTTTAGGCCAAAACTTCTTATCAATCTCAGCCACTTCAACCAAAATTCCATCTATTCTAAACCTAATCTTAATAGCTGTCTCTTCTGCCTCAATATGAATATCAGAAGCTCCTGACTGCACAGAACTGGCCATAATTAAAGTAACCATATCAGAAATTTTAGCATTCTGGATCTCCTGATTTAAATCTTTAAATGTTTTTACTTTATTTTTAAAATATTCAAAATCTTCAGGAGATATTTCAACTCCTTTGACAATTTTAGTAACCCTAGGCAGGGTAGCATAACGCTGATGAGCAAGTTTAAAACTATGTTCGGAAATTAAATAAAGCTCCGTTTTTACACCCCAAGCTCCTTCAGTTTGTTCTCTAAGATCTGCTAGGCCAGGATTTTCAACCTGAGTTGAGGCAAGTTTAACTTTTTCTTCAGTACGATAAAAACAAACTACCTGGTATTTTAAGGCATCTTCTTCAGAAATCAATATTAAAGCTTCAGGAGAAATGGGAAAATCGGCTAAATTAATATAAGGAATTCCTATCTGACGAGACTGATTAGCTGTTTTTTCTTCCAAATCTTTAATATTAATATCAATCAGTTTCTGATCCAACTTTTTTTGTTCTTCTTCTGAAGCAATGTTAGGTTTTTTAGAAGATTGACCACTTTGTCCTAATAAATCTTTTAAATCTAACATAAAAACTCATTAAGATATTATCGAACTAGCTTCGTTGATTAAACTAGTTAATTTTTGCTCTTTAAGCATTGTTTTTTGTTTTAAAATTTCTTTTTTTGTAGAAATGAGCTCCTGACATAAAATTATCTTCTTAGAAAAAAGAATTTCTTTAGAAGCTTGATCTAAAGACCTTAAAATAGTAATCGGATAAAATCTCTTGTTCTCAATTAAATATTCTAAACCACTTCCCTTAGGATTTTGCCATCCTAGCAATCTTAAATCCTTACATTGAGCATATTTAATGGCTGAATTAGAAAACTTAGTGTTAGAGATTAGCCAAGGGCGATGAAATTCCTGACCTATGCCTTGGCGCCAAGCGTCTTGAATATCTAAAAATCTTGCCCATACATAAAGAGTTTCTTTTAAGCCCGAACGCAAACCCGGGGTATTATGATATTTACACTCTATCATATAAGTTCTGCTATGACTAGATTCTTTCTCGTTTATAGGATCAAATTTTTTATGTGGAGATTTAGCAATAATATCTACTTCATGCTTAACACAAGTCCCTTGAATAAGAGGTGGACACCAAGCTTGATAGCCATAGGCCTTTAATAAACTAACTATAAATTCTTCAAAAACAAATCCAGCCGGACCCAGGCTTAACATCGCTTTTTTTAAGCTATAACGGGTAGCAACGACGGGATCTTTTTGTTCTAAAAGCCTTAAAATCAACTTCAATAATTCACGCGTTTCCATGCCGTTATAAACATGTCTCATTACTTCTTTAACAATGCGATCTGATAGACCCGGGCTAGCCCCTGCTCTAAGGCAAGTACGACGCACTTTAGCAGGAATAAACTTTGCTCTTTTCCCAGAGACCTTAATAACATACATAAACGCTTCGCATTAAATTCCAAAAACCAAGCACCAAATCACAAACAAATTGCCTACTCCGCCGAAGTAGCTTCGGCTACGAAGGCCGGGCAAAATTCTAAATTCAAAATTCTAAACGTGTTTATTTTGGTCATTTAGATTTTGGTAATTGGATATTGTTTGTTATTTATAATTTATTATTTGTAATTTCCGCACGAAGTGCGGCCTACTAATTATATAACCTTTGTTTAATTAAATCTATTTCCTGTTTTGTACGGCTATTTTGTTGAATCCCTTCTTTTATCTTTTCATAAGCATGCATGGCCGTGGTATGATCACGGTTTCCTAATTCTTTACCAATTAAAGGAAAGGAGGCTCCGATTTCTTCCCTCATCAAATACATGGCTACCTGTCTAGGAACAACCAGTTCTCTTTTTCGAGAAATACCAGCCATTTCACTAACATGAATACCATAAAAATTAGCCACTGTTTCAATTAATTCTTTTACTTGAATTAATCCTTTTTTTCTTCGTGTGTCTAAACTAGCTAGAACATTTTTTACCACAGATAAATCAAGTTCTGTTCTATGAAACTCATAATAAGCAATTAATTTATTAAGGGCTCCTTCCAGCTCTCTAACGTTTCTTTGAATATGAGTAGCTAAATATTGAAGAATCTCCTCATTTAAATTACATTTTCTTTCTTGACACTTTGCCTTTAAAATAGCTAATCTTGTTTCTAAATCAGGCGGAGCAATATCAGCAATTAATCCCCATTCTAATCGTGAGATTAAACGATCTTCAAGAGCAGGAATATCTTTAGGAGTACGGTCAGAAGTGAGGACTATTTGTTGCCCATCTTGATGAAGACTGTTAAAGGTATGAAAAAATTCTTCCTGGGTCCGCTCTTTGCCAGCCATAAATTGAATATCATCAACCAAAAGAACATCTACTCCCCTATAGATTTCTTTGAATTTATTAATTGTTCCATTTCCAATCGCCCAAATAAACTCATTAGTAAACCTTTCTGCATTAGTACAAAGAACTTTTATCTTAGGGTTCTTTTCTAAAATAGCATGACCAATTGCTTGTAATAAATGGGTTTTTCCTAGTCCAACTCCGCCATAAATAAAAAGCGGGTTGTATTTTTTACCCAGTTGTTTAATCACAGCTTGACAAGCAGCATAAGCCAATTCTGAACCCTTACCGACAATAAAATTTTTAAAAGTATAACGAACATTTAATCCATGACCGTTACTTTCAGGAACCTTCTCTGGGACTAGCTTATCTATATAAATAGTTTCGGGTCCGGGTTCCTTAGCTAATATTGCGGCTTCAACCTTATAAATTACTTTTTTAACTTTGTTGTCTGTGGCTCCCTGTAAGGCCTCAAGAATAAATCGATGATATTTCTTTTCTAACCAATTCTTAGAAAAGTTATTTGGCACACCAACAATAACAGTTTCCCCATTATCCTGGAGTTGGGAAATATAAGTATTTTGAAACCAAGTCTTAAAATTAGCTTTAGAAAGCAATAATTCTAATTCTGACAAGACAATATTCCAAATTTCTTGTTTGTCCACTTCTTCAACCATAACAAGCTACTTAATAATTAAAATACCTTAATGTCTATATTCTATATAATAGAGTTTTAAGTTTAACACTAATTAATAAAAAGACAAATTAATCAAAGTTAATAACATGGGGACAATTTGTGGATAACCAATTTAACAATATAGCAATTTAACAATTTAACAAAAGCAAGCACCTTGTCAAAATAAATTCGGGGTGTTATAATCTAAATCAATTGTTAACTTGTTTATTTGTTAAGTTGTTTAATTGTTTTTTTATGGCTTTACCAACACAAAAAAGATCAAAATCTCGCAAGAGGGTTAAACAGTATAAAAA
>JAHIMV010000071.1 GCA_018896315.1 Patescibacteria group bacterium
ATCAGCTACTTCATTTAAAACATTAACTAAAGAATTGCTCATCTTAATAATATTCTCCTCTTCATTATAGGCTGGGAAAAACGCTGAGATGTTAAATTTTCGCTTCATATATTTATTTGCCCCAAACTTACTCTATTATCTATAGTTGATAAATTTATCACTTTAACCCTTTGCCAAGTAATAGGAGAATAAAGACCAACATATATTGAAACTTTTTTACCTAAAGCCGACTGAGGTATTTTAATTATATAACTCTCATTAATCATTCTATTATCTAACTTTGTCAAATCGATGAAGCCATTTGAAATGAAATGGTCTTGTCCAAATAAATATTTTCCGTCTTGATCTTCAAAATGAACGAGAACCTTAAATTCGTCAATTTCCTCTTCGGTTTTCTGCCAAACGTAGTCAAGTAAAAAATATTCTTTTGAAAGTGATTTAAAAGAATAATTTATTAAATTAATATTATTATCAAAAGAGATATTATATCTCTTGATTGGCATTAGAATACCTTTTGCTCTAATGTCAAAAACAGCGAAATTATTAGGAAGAAATATCACTGGAAATTTATCTATTAGATACTCTTGAAACTCTTTAAAATTAGTGATAAAAAAATTTATTTTTCCTGTATTTACAATATAATGTAATCTCTCCCAGCTAATCACATCATATAATATTTCCCGCTGACCATAATATTCAATAAAAGGAGAAAAAAATGGTTCTGAAAGAGCAACAGTCTCTCCTTGCTGAGAAATAGCCGGAATTATTTTGGCCAACATAAATCTATCTGAATTGGTATTATTCCATTTATACAATGTATTAATACTAAAAATTGAAAATAGCAAAAAAATTATGACAAAAATTATTTGACCTGCTTTCGAAATTTTAGAAATTACTAAGGCGCAGATGACCGCCAGAATAGCTGAAAAATAGACAACTACATAAATATGATGGAAAACTAATTTGGGGAAAAAAATCCCATAAGCAATATAGAGAATGGGAATAAAAAGAATATAAATTATTGGTTTCCGCAAGTATTTAAATCTTTGATAATTAAAAAGAAAATACAAAGCTATTAAGAGGGCTGGCAGGGTAAAAGAGTATAAAAGATACTCAATCAATTTTATATAAAAATGGCTCTGGAAAAGTATCTGCCATTGCATCTGAACGGTAATAGCATGTTTAATAACTCCTACCAGAGGAACTTGCATATTAACTGGCCATTGTGACTGAATCCCCTTCCATGAACCAGTTAAGAAATAATTGAAAGCAAAAAAAGAAATGAAACAAGAAACAGCAATCAAGAGTAAGGCAAAAACCTGTTTATTCTTGTGTTTTAAGATATAACGATAATGGATAATAGTAACCGGGGCTAAATAATAAATCGGCCAGTTAGTCAAACAGCCCAGAAAAAAACTAACTAACATCAAATAAAAATGTTTTACTCGGTTTTCTTTAACCCATAAATAATAAAACCACAGAAACAGAAAAATAAGAGGCATGGTAATTGTTTCCTTACTAACAAATTTGCCAAAATACTGAGAAATGGGAAAAAATAAATAGAAAAAACTGGCCCATAGGGCTATCTTTTTAGACCAGAGCTTAGAAACTAAAAGGTAAAAACAAATTGTTCCCAGAAGGAAGAAAAAAATAGAGATTAATCTGCCAATTATTATACCTGATCCAAAAATTTTAAAAAATAAAGCATAAATATAAATTGCCATAGTGGGATGCCGTGAGTAATAAAGAAACTGACCAGTTAATGGACTGGTATTGCAGACCGCACCCAATTTTGTCTTAACTAGTCCATACTGAGTCAAATTCTGGGCAAAGAAATTGTATAGGCAGGCATCAAATTCCTGTTCACCGTAAAAATCCCGATTTATCTTGTATAGCTGACAAACCACTGCCACTACTATTAACAGCAATAAAATAAAAATATATTTATGTTTTTTGACGAAGCTGGTTATTCCCTTGATGATTATTAGTTGCTGTTTCTTATTTTTGAGCATAGATTAAAATATTCCAGACCTGTTTTTTAAAAATGTGCATTTTCCTAATAAAATAAATCTATCAGAAACAGGAAGGTGATGAATTAAATTGGAACAATAAATAAAATCAAAAGATTCATCCTTAAGATTTAACTCATCTGCTGAAGAAAATATAAATTCAATATTACCTTATGTTGTTTAGTTAATTCTTTAGCAAAATTTCATGCCAAAGTTTATTTATTTCTATTGACTTTATAAAAAATCTATAGCCACCAAAGTCAAAATAATAATTGTGCCAATCATCAGCTACTTCATTTAAAACATTAACTAAAGAATTGCTCATCTTAATAATATTCTCCTCTTCATTATAGGCTGGGAAAAACGCTGAGATGTTAAATTCTTTATTCATATTATAGACTCATTTTTTGAATTCTTTTAATCTATAAATAATTAAATTTTTAATAAATTCAAAAATTGTAAAAAATTTGATAAAAGAATCTCTTTTTCCTTCAGATTTTTTAAAATGGGCTGGTATTTCTTTAATCTTGAATTTTAATCGTCTTGCCTGAATCATTATTTCCGCATCTATAAACCAATCATCTGATTTCAGATTAAGTCGTTTATAAGCTTTTTTTGTGATTATTTTTGGTTTTGAATTAACATCTTTTATATTAAATCTAGGAAATAATAATTTAAAAATAAAGTTATACATATAGGAAAGGTTTTTGCGCTTCCATCCATCTTCTCTTGAAATACGATATGTCTTTACTAGATCGAATTTTCCATCTTTTATTATATTAAAAATTCTTATTAAATCCTTGATTGGCATCTGCCCATCTCCATCAATTACGGCCACATAATCCCCTTTAGCCAAATCAAAACCACTTCTCATGTCCCATCCCATCATTCCTTGCTTTTTTTTTGCTACACATACAATCTTCTGATTTTTCTCTGCTAAATTTTTCACAACTTGGGGAGTTTTATCGTCCTTATCATCATAATTTCCAACTAATACTATCTCGTAATTATCTATATTATTATCTTTCAATGCTCTTAATACCTTTTTTACAAACTCAATAATAAAATACTCTTCTTTATAGCATAAAATTATAATCGAAAAAATCTTTTCTTTATACATTTATTCTTGAATAATTTTTTTAATTCCATTTTCAAATTTACAAGGATTGAAATTTAAATCAACTTTAGCAGCATCTATATTTATTGGTTTTTTACACAATAATCTGGGGATTTGATCTCGGACTACAAAATTTATATTTAAAATATATAATAAATATGTTAAAAATCTCACTATAAATAAAGGAATAAAAATCTTTAATCTTTTTAGTTTTAATATACTGACCAAATAATCAATTATATCAATATATGAAATTTCTTCAGGTCCAGCAATTACATATTTTTTTTTATATATATTATCGTATTTAACTGAATTAATAATTACATTAACAATATCATCAATAAACACAGGACTTAATAAATATTGGCCGTTTCCAATAATTGGTATAAGATAGTTTTTTTTAATTAAATTAATTAAACGAGAAATAGCTTCTTTCTTTCCAGCTCCATATACTTCTGCTAATTGTAAAATAATCCAATTATTTTTATATTCCTGGACATTTTTTTCAGCAAAAAATTTAGATTGCCCATATTCTCCTCCTTGTTCACATGCCGTACGTGAACTTATATATATAAATTTTTTCACATTATTTTTTTCAGAAGCTTTAAGTAAATTCTGAGTCCCAATAGTATTAATTTTGAAATATAATTCTTTCTTATTTGTATGCGTTATACCTGCTAAATGAAGCACTATATCAATATTTTTAGTGGCTTTAAATAGGCTGTTTAAATCTAGTAAATTCCCTTTAATAATTTCTATTTTAGAATCCTTAAAACAACTTTCTTCTTTTTTAACCAAAACTCTTATTTTTATTTCATTTGACTGCAATAATTTTTTAATTAAATTTTCTCCAATTTTTCCTGTACCTCCGGTAATTAAAAGTTTCATAAATTTTTATTTATTATGGAATTAAAACGGGATTAAGCCAATCTGTGTGGTCACAATCAATTCCATCTCCACCGTCTTGAGTAATTAATGATAATATATTAATATCTTTAACTAAAACCTTAATGTGTTTTGGCGATTGATGTTTAATAATCCCGCTGTCATAAAGTATTTTATTATCTCCTAAAATTATAAAACGGGCGTTATTATTACAAAAACTTTCATTATCTAGTCCAAAATCTGTTTCAAAATATTTAAATTTCTTATTCAAATGATATTGGTGTTCTGAATTAGAATGTACACCCAAACCTTTAAAATAAATAAATTTATCAACTATTAATCTGTTATTCTCAACGCTTTTATTAATATGTAATGTTCCCCAATCTTGACTGCTCTTGATGGGAGATAACTCTGTTAAATCCAAACGAGAATGTTTATTTTTCAAATATGTCCCTCCTGTGATTATCATAACAATTCCCAAAATTATTAAAAGCGTCTTTTTATTTATATTTTTTAAAACGATAATTAAAAGATAAATAAAAATAATAAGATTAATAATTGAAAAAATAATTGTTATTATGGGTGATAATTCAAAAAATTGAGCCACAGTAGGTGTGTTTTCTGGATAAGCGATAGAAAGACTGGATAACAATGTACCGACTGAAATTAAAGAAATTATTACATAAGCAACTTTTTTTGCGTAACCATTTTTGAAAGCTAAAATCATAAAAGCGAAAAATGGAAAAATATAACGCTCGTGCATTTGGGTAAACAATATAAAAAAACACAAAGCAAGAAAAGCAAATCCAAAATAAAAATCTTGTCTATGTTTATTCCAATCTTTTTTTCTAAAATAAACTAATAGAATAGCATAACACAAAAAGAACAGAAAAAACCCAATGGTTTTATATGTACCTAAACCTAAAAGATTCATTTGATCAGAAATACTTGTGCCTTGAGCATTAGTTATTAACCACCAGAGATTATGAGCATGCATTGAAGCAAAAGGATAACTATTTGCCGCCCCCAAATAAACATTAATCACACTCTGCAAATTGCCTTTTATTATAAATGGTAGAAGAACCACAAAAACGGTTGCCATGGCTGAACTAATGCCTTGTATCACGGCCTTTAATCCTTTTTGACGCCAAGTAATAAAAAGGATTAAAGGAATAAAAATTATCGCTTGTATCTTTATTAAACAAGCTATAGCTAATAAAATATATGACCATTTAATCTTTTTTTTCAACAATAAAGACACTGAAAAAAGTAAAACAAAAACCATTATTGAATCAACTTGTCCCCACCAAGCAGAATTAATAAAAATTGCCGGATTAAAAGCGTAAGCAAGCATTGCCAGATAAGCAATTTTAAATTTGTATTTCTCTTTTATTAAAAAGAAAATTAAAGTTGCTGTTCCTAAATCAGCTAAAATAGCGGGCAATTTTAATAAAAATTGGAGAAAATAGGTTCCTTCGAGAAGAGTTGGATAAAAAATCTTATAAACCGAACTAATTAACTTAAGAATATAAAAATAGCCCGGCGGGTAGTCACTCCACATATTGGCATAAATACCAGTCACTCCATAATTTACCGCGCCAAAACACCATTCTTTAAACCAGAAAATATCCCTTTCATAGCCAGGTAAATGAATTAATAAAAACCTAACAATAAAAGCTCCTAAAATCGCTCCTACGAATAAAATTAATTGTTTTTTAGAAAATCTTTTTTTCATTTTTAAATAAAAGGCCAATAAAAGCAATTAATCCCATAAAGAATAAAACAGACTTAATTTTTCTTGGCTGATAAAACGCTTTAACAGTATGTTCTCCTGGCTCAATTTTAACACCAATCATTCCTGGTGAAAGCATTATCTTTTCTTTTTCTTCACCGTCAATTAAAATGTGCCAATTAGGATGATAGTTCACTTTAAAAAGCAAAAAAGAATCTTTTAAAGCTGTAAATTCTGCTTGATAAACCTCTTTGTTTTTACTTTCATTATTTATCTGACCCAAATTCTCTTTTTGCAAAAAAGAAAATTTATCAAATAATGGATCGTCATCAAAAATATGATGCTCATTATTTTCATTAATTTCTAATGTTTTATAAGTATAACTATATTTATTTTTAGCAATTATTTGATTGTCGTATTTTTGCTCAAATGATTTAGGCTTAACGCTCATAAAATGTTTTATTTCTAATAGATTACTTGTTTTCCAAAGCATATTAAAATTCCAAGAATTATTTTTGTCAGCCTGTAATAAGATATCTGAATTCACTAAGTCAAAATAACCGCTCGTTTTAATTTCATAAAGAATATGCCGGCCACTTTGAAAAATTGGCTTAACAAAATCCGGCCATTCTTTACTTTCGTCAGAAATTACATATCTAACATTATATAATTCATAATTAGATAACTCATATTCTCTAAAATTATTTTGAAAATCATTTATAGGAGCCCAACTAAACATAATATAACCAATATTCTCTATTTGATGAGCACCTAAAAGGAGAACACATTGAGATTCTCCTATCTTATAATCACGTCCCCAGTTAGCCATTCTTCCACAATAAACACGGCCTTGAGGAAGGGTTTTAATTTTATCCAGAACCTTTTCAAAATCCGGCCATTCTTTATTAAATCTTAATCCAATAGATTTAGCTAAATCACCACTATTTAATAAATAACTGCCTCTTTCTTTAAAAACAGGGAAACTAATCAATAAAACAAACAATAACATACAAATAAACTTTTGTTTTAAAGAAAGTTTATTTATAATCCTTATTCTCTGCCAAATAAACTCCATCCCTGCTCCAATACATAAAATTACAAAAAAATGCAGTCCATTAATCAATCTTGACAAATGGATTACATTGCCCATTGGCAATAAATCAATAAATTTACCCCATGTCGGCCTTCCAAAATATAAGAAAAACCAAAAAATAAATCCATAAAATATAAGTCTATAACATCCTCCATGTTTTTTATCCAAAGATTTGTATAAAGAAAAAAGTAAACCAGCAATGCAAAGGATTGTCATTATTGGAAATCTTCCAAAGTCTAAAAATTCTCCGCTAATAAATTTGGTTATTATTTCCTGGTGACCGTATGAATCAAATTTTTCTATTGGTTCGTAAACACTTCTATAATGAAATCCTGAATCTACAATCAAAGGCAACCAGAAATACGAAGTAACTACCGCTATAATAAAAAACATTAAGACTAATCGTCGTATACTTTTAAACAACGAGCTTTTTTTTGTTTCTCTAAGAATAAGAAATAAACAAATAATACAACCGATATAACCAAAAAGAATATGGGAAAAAAGAGTTAACATAAAAAATATTAATGCTAATCCATAATATTTTCCTGTTTTTAAAGAAACCGCTACTCTGGCTATGAATAAAGGCATAAAAAACATACCGAATAATTGAGAATACATGCCCCATCCTTTAAATATATAACTACCATATTCCCAACCATACGAACCGTTAACGGAAATTCCTAAACTAAATAAAGCGGAAAAAGCGGATAAATACCTATTAAAACCGATTTTCCTTAAACTATAATAAATAACAAGTGGAAAAAATACCAAAAGCAGATAAATCAACAAATGCATAATCAATTGCATAGATAGACCTCCATTAAAAATTCTGTAAATCAAAGCCGTTATTAAAGATGGCAAAAATTGATATTCGTGAAATACTGGAGATCCACCTGACCAGTAAGGAATCCAATAATCTAATAAATTAGATTCAAAAATTTGATTCTCCACGCTTTTTGCTAATCCTATATGAAAAGTATTATCATTAACATCGGGACTATTAGCAATAAGCTCTGGAAAATAAAAAATAGCTGTAAAAATTACAGGGATAAATACAATTAAATAAATTATCCACTTTTTAGAAGGTTCTCTTTCTTTGTGTTTCATGCCAATATTTTATATCAATTAAATCAAGCTACTAAATTAATGTTTGATTAAACTATAAACCAGAATCAAAAATAAAAACCAAAATAACAATATGCCAAAATTGGTCCTTAAAAATATCTTTCATTAAAAATGATAAACAAATTCGTTTGCCTGCTTAATAATTAATAAAATAATGAAATACAAAAATCCTATATCAAAATTTGGAATAGACACGCATTTACTATTATTTTATAAATATATAATCTCTTTCACTTCATTGCGAAAAAATTTTTCCATTTCTTGCTTAGTAACTGGTTTTTTCAAAAAATCAATTTGCATGTCTTGTACGTCTTCTGGATGAATTAACTGCTCTAAAAATAAACGAGGATTAAACTCGCGTTTATACTTTTTTTGACTTAACTTGATAATTTTTTCCAAAGTTACATGTTTTTCTTTCAAAATATAATATAAATCAATGTAATCTTTTAGAGTTTCCCTTCTGCCCATAGTATAGGCCTTCATTACAGCAATTTCTGAAATTTTTGAAATACTTACTCCTTGATATTTAATCAGTTTAAAAAGCAAAGGAAAAGGGTATTTAACAAAATCTACTTTAGTACGATCAATAGTGACGCTTAATTGTTCTGAGTGCTCTCTAATTACCTCTATTTTTGAACCTTTAAAAATTCTCCTAACCTTGTTTAAAACCCGTAGAGTAATATCCTTTTTCGAAAATAAATCAAAATCAACAGAAATTCGATGGCCAATTTGCAATGCCAAAGCTGTCCCACCAACTAAATAAAACTCTGGAAATTTATCTAATTTTTCAAATACCCATTTTTGCTTTGATGTAATCGTTTCTAGATGCATATTTAAATTTTTTAATTCCTAATAAAAGAGACATTAAATTAAGTGGCCTTTGAAAAAACTCACTCATCGGCGTATTAATAAGAAATTGTTTTACTTGTTTTCTGCCATATTTTCTAATTATCCACTGCCACTGGCGCCAATTCCCATAATTAATCGTATTGATAATGATTACTCTTTTGTCCTTTTCTGGATCAATTTTAGAAAACTTATATGACCATAGCAATGGTTTAAAATCCTTTGGTAATTTTGTTTTTTGAGACATAGATTTTTTTAAAAAATTTTCTCACCTTTATTATTATACCAAATAATCAATAATTAACAACAGAAATTTTTACTATCTCTCATACCAATAAGTAAGATTGATTGAATTGATTTTAGAAGAATTTTCCGTTTCCTGGCCAGTTCTTTCTAAAGGAGAAATTATTACCCGCCAACGTAAATCATTTCCTGTATTTTCAAAATAAACAATTTGGCCGATTTCTGTTTCAATCCAATCTATACCTTGATTATTTGTAAGAAAATACCTTATCTTGCTATTTATTTCTAATTTTTCTAATTTATCAATCCTGCAAGCTTTAATTTCTTTTACATTAAAATTAAATTTTTTAGAAACTGCCTGTCTTGGCCCTGTTTTAATTTTAGAATCGTCTGACAAACTGCCGGCTATATCCTGTTCTGATATTGGAAAAACAAAACTTCTTTGCTCTTGGTCAAGAATTAAAGTAGTTTTATCCACATCTATCCAAGCATCACTAGAAAAAGAATCACTAAAAGTAGCTACTTTGAATTGACTGAGATTAATTTCTTCTAAAGGCTCGATCTCTTCAATATTAATCTCTTCATTTCTTTGTTGATAAAGGAAAATTAAAAAAATTATAATTATTAATAAAATAATCCAGATTAAAGAATTATGTTTTTCTCTTTTTTGTTTTGTTTTTTTTGACATTCTAGAGATTTATTTTTAACCTATGGAATCAATTTATGGATTAAATCTGGTCGCCAGTCTTGTCAGGTTGAACCTTATCAGGGATTATACTTAGACACCGAGTGTCTAAGTGAAAAAATTCGTTATTTAGAAATTGGAAATTAGAAATTAGCTTTATTTATTTTCGTGGTTTTATTCTTACTGTTCTCCATTTTCTATTTTCTATTACTATTTTCTATTTTCCATACAACTATTTTCTATTCCTAATCTCCGGTGCCGAGGGACGTTAGTAGCTTTGCTACTTTACGTCCCGAGGCGGGCAGCGGGACGTTAGTAATTTTCAATTACTTTACGTTCCAAGCCAAAGTTATGGAGGATTTTGATTTGGCCGTTGAAAAGATTTCCACAAATTTTATTTGACAATTTCTGTTTTAATGATTAAAATAAAATTGTAAAAAGATTAACTAAATCAATATGAAAATTTATACTTTCCGGGTTATTATTGAACCCGACGAAAAAAATACATTCCACGGTTATGTTCCCGCTCTTCCTGGATGTCATACATGGGGAGAGAGCTTAGAAAAAACTAAAAAAAATCTTAAAGATGCTATTCAAGCTTACATTGAATCTCTTAAAGCCGACAGAGAACCAATTCCAGAAGAGCAGGGATTAGAATTCTTTGAGTCTATTTCTGAAAAGGAATTAAAACCTGTTAAAAAGTCTGCGGCCTATGTCTAAATTACCAATCATTAAATGTAAAGAACTAATAAAAGTTTTAATGAAGGTAGGATTTTTTAAACACCGCCAAAGAGGAACTAGTCACTTAATTATGAAGCATCTGGACGGCAGGAGGGCCAGTATTCCAACCCACCCCGGGAAAGATATCCCTAGAGGCACTCTTAAGGGTATTCTAAGAGATATGGAGATATCTACTAAAGAATTTAATAAACTAAGAAAAAAAAGATAAAAGTATAAAGAAACATTTTTGTCTATTTTCGGGCAGCTTTTAAAGAGCTGTTTTTTTGATATTATGTTGATATTTAGAGGTCAATATTATTGAGAAGCCGTTATTGAGAGGCCGAGCTTCTCAACTTTTCTAATATGGAGAACCGTTCTCCGTTACTTTTTTGCCGAGGTGAAAAATTTACACAATTTTATTTGACATCCTCTATTTTAGAGACTATAATAAAATCGTAAAAAATCAACAAAAAATATTATGAAACTATTTATTAATTCCTACATTGAAAAACTCTTAAAAAAAGCTAACTACGAATATGATAAAAAAACTAAAAGTTGGTGCGCCAGTGTTGATGAGCTTCCTGGAGCGTATGCTCAAGCTGATACTGTTGAAGAAGTCAGAGATCAATTAGCAGAAGTAATTGAAGATTATATTTTGGTCAGCATAGCTGAAAGACAGAAACTACCCGATTTTAAAAATCTTAAAAAATTTGCTAAAAAATTAGAATATGCTAAATCCAGTTAGCCGAAGAATTCTTATAATTAAAATACTTTAAATTTTTATACAATAAATTTTAATTTCAAGGTTCTGATGAGCGAAGCGAGGAGGTTCTTATAATTAAATTACATTATTATCTATACAATAAATTTTAATTTCAAGGTTCTGATGAGCAAAGCGAACAGGTTCTTATAATAAAAATATTAATAAAACTAAATATCTATTATGACTACTATAACTATTTCTAAAAAAATCACTCAAGGTAAAGAACTCATCATTGTTCCCAAAAAAGATTGGGAAAACCTTTTAAAAATAACGAAACAAAAAATTGGTCAAATTGAACTGGCAAATAGTATAAAACAAGCTTTAATTGAGGTTAAAAAAGGAAAAATCATTGGGCCTTTTGATAAAGGAAGGGATTTAATTAAAAGTTTGGAGAAATAATGAAAATCTTTTATACTCCTCATTTCAAGAGAAGTTTTAAATCTTTACCCAAAACAATAAAGAAAAAATTAGGAAAACAGACTGATTTTTTGTTAAAAAATATTCATCATCCATCTTTAAAAATTAAAAAATATGATGAAAAAAAGAAAATTTGGCAAGCAAGAATAGATCGAAATTATCGCTTTTATTTCTTAGTTAAAAAATATAAATATATTCTTTTGGAAATAAAATCCCATCCGAAATAAAGTCCTATTTTTTATTAAATTTGGTCTATAAATATTTTCTGACAGCGGCTTTTAAAGAGCTGTTTTTTTGTTTCTTTAGTGGACAAGGTGCGACCTTGTCTATTTTTGGACACCGAGTATCCAAAAAGTCCATTAGTCATTCTTATAGAGAGCGGGTCTCTGGAAGCTTTTCTTGTTTTTTTACTCTGCGAGGGGCAGACCGTCGCAGAGGCTCTATGGAGATCCGACCTCCATGGATTTCTCCAAACGAAAACCGCTAAAACGCAGTAAGAAAGCGGGTAATCAAGCAGGGGCGCTGTCCCCTTTTGAAGACGTCGTCCCCTTTTGAAGACGTCCGAAGCTTTTGAAGACGTCCCCTTTTGAAGACATTTTAAATGTTGTTCAACTTTTTTAACAATTTCAGAATCTAATTTTCTATTACTTGTCCGACCCCTACTTTTATGGATTAACCCCTCTGTGCCGTTAATTTTGCCATCAATTAAATTTTGAATAACATTGATTCTTGATAATTCTTTTTCTGTCATAGATATTAGTTTTTGAGTCATAATGTTTATTTAAATTAATTAAATGTTATTTAAACATTATGACACAAAAATCATTAGGTAGGACATTTCTATTTCGCTGTACTAGGACATTATCATATCGCTATGACATTTCCACAATTTTATTTGACAACTTATATTTTAAGGACTAAAATAAAACTATAATAATATAATTTAAACTTTTATGACTAAATTATTACTTAAAGAAAAATTCGTTAAACTCTCTGAAATCAAAGCAAATCCGGGCAAAAAACTAAAGGGTTTTATTCGTATTGTCTCTGGGAAAAACAAATTTACTACCAAAGGGTTCTTTTTTGATAAACAAGCGTTTGAAGATCTTATTGAAGAATTAGAATATTCCTCTGATAAATTTTGGAATAAAATTACTAAATCAAGAAAATCGGGAATTGTTTCTTCTAAAAATATCGAGCAAAGGCTTGGATTATGATTGATTACAGTTTTACAAAACACGCTGATCGACAACTACGCAAAACTCTCAATAACCACTCAACAACGAATCATTAAAAAAATCAAATTTTACATTACTACGGGAGACCCATTACACTTTGCAGACTCAATTTCTGACACCAGAAGTAAAGTTTATCGCTTTCGGATTGGAAATTATCGAGTTATTTTTGACTGGCTAGGAAATAATCTTCTCGTCACTAAAGTTGATTTACGACCGCGAATTTACTAAATCAACACTTAAAAATCTCTAAATATCAGCTTTTAAAGAGCTGTTTTTTTGATCTTATGTTGACCTCTAGAGGTTAACATTAATCTCCAGTGATGAGGGCGGACCTGTGAAGGGCAGACCTTCACAGGGATTTATGTCCCGAGGCGTGGAGGGTGTTGACCCTCCAAAGAATTGTTGAGGAGCTGAGCTCCTCAACTTTTTACTTTTCTAATTATTTGACTGATTTCGTAAATTTGATATAATCTTTATTGGCAGTCCTAGACCGGGCCGTTCGTCTAATGGCAAGATCCGCAGGTTGACGATAGCGGGATGCGGGTTCGATTCCCGCACGGTCCAAAGGACTGCCTTTTTATTCTATTAAATTTGTTTTGCAACTATTTAACGAGATAAAGTTTTCCACAGGGACACAATTGACAAATTACTTAAATGCTGTAAATTATATTCATAGTGTCAACCTGCAATGGATCTGCTAGTTATTAGATGAACTAGAATTCGTTCAAAAATCTTGTTCTCGTAACGAGATTTTTGATTTTTATAACCCGATTCCTTATTTTTTATTTTTAACACAAGGACTCAACGCTTTTAACAAATCCTTTGTTTTAATTATCACTCCAATCTTATTTAATTCTTTTCTAAATTTTCCATAACCCCAACTTCTACCTCGTCTCTGAATTATACATACACAATCCTTATCCCATTCCCATACTTGAAGCCGACCACAATTTCTCCCATCGGGACATTGGCAAGGTGAACTAAATATTAATTTTAATTTATTCTTCTTGTCTTTCATAAAATCAAAATTTTAATTAAAATCATACTAATCAATTTATAAAGAGTACCCCCTAACAGCACCTTTTAAAGAGCTGTTTTTTTTGTTTTATTCCACTTCGTTCAGGTCTGACCTGAACGAAGTTGGAAGACTTTTTATTCGCCGATGCCGAGTGACGTTAGTAGTTTTTTCACTATGGAGGTCCGACCTCCATGGATTTCTCCAAACGAAAACCGCTAAAACGCAGTAAGAAAGCGGGTAATCAAGCAGGGGCGCTGTCCCCTTTTGAAGACACACTCTATGTGCGAGGTCGAACCTCGTACATTGCCACAATAAATTTAATCTATTGTCAAAGATTTTGATTCTTTTAAAAATTTATTTGATATCGCTTTATCAAATATTATTCCCTTAATAATTCCCTTAAATTCTTCCGGCCCACCGATGATTCCTCTTAAAAACTCCTGATTAATTATTGAAGGAAAGTTTTTTTTACCAACATAATCAAGATAGCTTGACCAACGATAATTCTCTAAAAATTCTATCGCCCTTCGCGGATTTTTAATTCCATTTTCTTTCCAGCCAGGTTCTATTAAATCAATTGGGTTTAAGTGCTGATAGTTAGGCAAAACGATAGTTTGAGATTCTCCTTTGACTAAAACGCTTTTAAATTTTCCCTGAAAAATACTCCCTGAATGCTTATATTTTGCATTGAAAAACATACTTTCAGCCGTACCCAATTTTTGCATAAATTTAGAAATACCATTATCAACCCTTTGTCGAAGAAAAATATGATAATGATTCGGCATTAAACAAAAAGTAAAAATATCAACTAATAGTTCTCTCTTCAACCTACGAGGTCGAACCTCGTAGGTAAGATCCACTCTTTGTCTAAATTCAGCTGATAAAGGTTGGTCATCATTTAAAACATAAAGGTAATGGATAAAACGCAAAAAATCGCCATCATCGATAAAAATATCACGTTTTTCAACGCCCCGATTAAAAATATGATAATATTCTCCTGTAATAAAAGTTA
>JAHIMV010000072.1 GCA_018896315.1 Patescibacteria group bacterium
GGCCTGTTTAAGCCTTTTTTTTATTCCTTGGATATCTAGAGGTATTTCTTTTATTGTTTCCCGGGCTTGGATAATAGTATAGCCCATACTAATTAAAGCATCAATTAAAAAAGAATCGTCTTCAGATTGTTTCAATGACCCTTTATTTGTTTTAGTAATTTTTCCTTTAAGTTCTAGAATAATCCTTTGGGCTGTTTTTTTACCAATTCCAGAAATTTTAGTTAAGATATCAACTTTTTCATTTATAATCGCTTTTTCTAGATCTGACAAGCGAACTAAAGAAAGTACATTCATTGCCGATTTGGGGCCAATTCCAGAAATAGATCTTAATTTTTTAAAATATTCTAAATGAGTTTCATCTTCAAATCCATATAATTCCATGGCAGTTTCCCTTACCTCTAAATATGTCAGCAGTTTAATTTTTTGATCTTTTTTTATTTTTTCTATTAAAAAGTTAGTGACAAAAATTTGATAGGAAAGTCCGTTTGTTTCAATCACAACATGGTCAGACTTTATATGGGTTATTTTTCCCTGAACAGAATAAATCATAGTATTATTTTATCAGGTTATACACACTTGACAAGTTGATTAAAATTGTTATAATTAAATTACTTTAATTTCAAGGTTCCTGAGCGAAGTCCCGCTTAGCGGGACGAAGCGAAGGGTTCTTATAGTATAAATACTAAATAATTTGTTGGAGGGGATTTGTAAAAATATATGGCATTTGAATCATTATTTAAATCAGGAGTGGAAAAATCAGAGGAGGAATTAGCTATTGAAAAAGCCGTGGCAGAAGTTCGAGGAAAAATTACAGAAAAAACAACCAATCATGAAGAGGCTAAATTTTTTAATAGGGAATCCAAAAAGAATTTAGAAGACTTAAAATCTAAAGGAGGCCCCGGGATTTTTCAGTACAGCCGGAAATTAATGCATATAGTTAGAGAAAATCCTCAACTTGTAGACAAAAGGGTTAGATTGTTTCACCCAAAAACAGGTTAAAGAGAATAGCCAAAAGGGAGATGTCAAAAATTTTAGAAAAATTAAGAGAAGTTATTACTTCTTCTAATAAGATTTCACCTGATGATCAGAATGATTTATTAGTTTTTTTACCTGCTCTGCCAGAACCAGCTTTAGAAGATCTTTTTCAGCTTTTTCTAAAAAATCCAAGATTACTTAAAGATTTTAATGAGGATTTTAAAGCTAGATTAAATATTTTAATTGATGGTCGAGATAAGTGGGATAGATTAATTGCTCAAGAAGAAGCGATGTTAAAACAACAAGAAGAAGAACTACTATAATTGAAGATTGAAGATTGGAAATTGACAAATTAATAAAAATAAATCATAAATCTAAAATTTTAAATTAAGCAGAGCGAGTATGCCAATTAAAAAATCAGCAGCTAAAGCGCTTCGTCAATCAAAAAAACGTGCAGAACGTAATAAAAAGATAAAAGTAAATATTAGCTGGTTAAAACGACAGTTTTTAAAAGCGATTGCCGCAAAAAAAAAGAAAGAGGCAGTTGACTTTTATGCAAAATTACAAAAATCTTTTGATCGAGCAGTGCAAAAAGGTGTTTTGAAAAAAAATACCGCGGCTCGAAGCAAGTCACGATTAGTTAAAAAACTAAACAGTTTGTCAAAATAATTTCACCCTGTTAAATTTCGCCGTAGGCGAACCCGCTTTGCGGGATTTAACTGGGTAAAGATTTAATAATTAGCAAATCTAATAACATCTCGGAATCGATTTTCCGGGTTTTTCTTAAAAAATCTATCTTTAATAATTGTTGATAGATTTTTTTTAATTCTTCTAAGGTATAATTTTTTTCTTGAGCCATGCCTTTTTGGCAAACAAAAGGATGAAGAGAAAGTATTTTTGCTAATTGGTATTGATTAAAAACACGGTGATTTTGGAGATAAGATTTTATCCTTAAAATAGTGCGGTATTGATGCGCTAAAAGAGTAATAATTTTAGATATATCAACTCCGTTTTTAAATTGGTCAGATAATATTTTAAGAGCGTTTATTTTATTTTTCTGCCCTAAAGCGTCTACTAAACGCCAAATATCTTGTTCAGTTTTTGGCAAAATAAGGGATTGAATGTCAGAGAAGCAAATTTTTCTATTTTTTTTACATGATAATTGCCAGGCAATCAATTTATCAAACTCGTTTTTTAAAAGCCAGAGATTATCTCCGTGAGTGTTAATAAGCAAATCTATGGCCTGGTTTTCAATTTGAAACCCCTTATCAATTAATTGTTTTTTTAGCCAATTTTTTAAAGCGAGCCCTTTTAATAATTTAAATTCTTCGGCGTATTTTTCTTTTTTTAAAGTTTGGTAAAGTTTTTTTTGAAGAATGTTTAATAGTTTTTCTTTAATTTCTTCATCCCAGAAAATAAGGGAATTTTCCTTATCTTGTCTTGTTTTTTTAACAATTCTTAATATTTCTTTAAATAGTTCTTCTTTTTCTTCTAGAATTTTTTTTGAAAAAGGTTGAGATAAAATTCCATTAATAATTAATAGTCTTTTTTGAGTAAAAAGGCCTGGGCTAAGAAAAATTTTTCTTAGTTCATCTAAGGTTAAATTAGCCCCTTCAATAGTTGAAACATTAAGGCCCCTTTGATCTTTTCGGCGAATAAATTCTTTTTTTAAGCTCATTAACTTTTGTTTTGAACGATAAGTGTCTGAGCCATAGAAAAATCCAATCATAATTAAAAAAGCTTATTTTGCTGGCCTAAACCATTTTTTTCCAATCTGTTAATCAAACTTTTAAATCCAAAATCTTGAAAAATATGAGCAATTTTTTCTAAATCAAAAGTTTTTAAACATTTTAGTTTTGTTAAATTTAATCCGGGAATTTTTTGTATAATAGTTACTAATTCTTTATCTAAAAAAACTTGTTTTTTGTTGTTTAAAAGAAGTTGCATTAATGGTTCTTTAATTAAACATCTTTCTTTTTTTTCAATACATTTTTCTAAATGTTGATAAAGTTTTTCTATATTTTTGAATCTTTTAATTAGGTTCAAAGCTGTTTTGGGACCAACACCAGGAACACCTTTAATATTATCCGAAGGATCCCCGCTTAATGATTTATAATCAATTAGTTGTTGAGGAGACAAATCAAAGCGTTCCTTAACAGCTTCTTGATCATAAATTTTTATTTGAGATATTCCATGTCTTATAAAATAAACAGAAGTTTGTTTATCAATCAGTTGGCATAAATCTAAGTCGCCGGTAACAATTAAAGATTCAAGATTTGGAATTTTTTTCTTTTGAAATTTGATAATTGCTCCGATTAAGTCATCAGCCTCAAATCCATCTTTTTCAAAAATAGGAATATCAAATGACTTAATAATATTTTTGGTGAAATCGATTTGATCATAAAATATTTGAGGCTGTTTTTCTCTTCCTGCCTTATATTCCTCATATTTTTTATGACGAAAAGTAGGGGCCTTAGTATCAAAAGCAATTGCCAGATAATCAGGCTTTTGTTCATTAATAAGTTTTAATAAAAGAGCTGTGAAACCATAAACAGCATTAGTAACCCGACCTTGAGAATCAGTTAATTGAGGTAAGGCATGCCAAGCGCGATGAAGCACAGCTTGGGCATCAATAAGAATAAGTTTTGGATTTGCCATAATTTTAGAGAAAATTGGAAAAAGGCCAGGACGGGTATCCTTCGCTAAAGCTACGGAGTACCTTAAGTGGTATCCTTCGCTCTTTAAGCTACGGAATACCACATTAAGAAAATGGGGTTATTTTTCAAAAAAATCATTAATCCTATAGCGTAGGATAATGGAGGCCAGGACGGGATTCGAACCCGTGTATATCGGTTTTGCAGACCGATGCCTTAGCCACTTGGCTACCTGGCCATTATTTATATTTTAGGGGAAAAATGGATTTTGTCAATCTTGACAGAAAGAGCTTTTTCTGTCTTAATTATATTAAGAAGATGATTTATAAAATTAAATTATAAAGAAGGAGATAGAAATGGTTCTTAAAAAATTTTTTAAAAGATTGGAGGAAGTTCTGGAAATCAGAAACCTTTCTCCTATCCCAACCAAAGCAGATGTCGTTATAGGATTGGGATTTGGGCTTAGTCTTGATGGATTTAAACTAAGTCCACAAGGAAAAATAATCGCAATGAAAGCGTTCAAAATAGCCAAAGAACGCAATTTGCCGTTGATTTTTTCTGGTGGATATTACCTCCGTCCCGGATTAACTGAATCTCGTCTAATGTCCGAATTTGTCAATGCTAATTCGGCGGTTCTTGAGGAGAATAGTTGGCGAACATATGGAAATGCTGACGAAATTATTCCAATTATGAAACAGAATAGTTGGAAGCGTGCATTGATTATATGCCAACAATGGCATGCTCGGCGAGTCAGGGCAACTTTTGGAAGAAGATGGCACGCAAAAGGAATTCAATTCTGGATTATGAAAGCGAATTGTCCTTACGGAAATAATAGTCACCCCCAGTTAGGTAATTTCTGGAAATGGGCAATATTTGACGGGTTAGCTTGGGCTAATACAAAATTAAGAGGATTCTGCTAAAAAATTTTTAATGAATAACAAAAGGACTGGTTAATAACGCCAGTCCTTTATCATTTTAAATAATCAACATTGCATCACCGAAAGAATAAAATCTGTATTTTTCTTTTATTGCTTCTTGATA
>JAHIMV010000004.1 GCA_018896315.1 Patescibacteria group bacterium
ATCTACCATTTTTTGTTCCCATTGCTACTCAATCTAAAGGAGAAACTTTAATTCATGATTGGGTTTATGAACATCGCGCCCTTTACTATACTGAATTGGCTAAACTGGGAGCTAAAATCATTTTGGCCGACCCCTACCGCGTCTATATTAAAGGCCCGACAAAATTAAAAGGAACAGAAATTATCTGTCCCTCAGCTCTTAGGCCAGCGGCTATTATCCTGATTGCCATGCTTGCTGCTCAAGGCACTTCTATTTTAAGACAAATGTATTCAATTAACCGAGGTTATGAAGATCTTTATCACCGCCTTAACAAACTAGGCGCGAAAATAGAAATTGTATAATATTTAAATAATTTTTAATCTATGCATATTTTAAAAAAATTGGCTCCGTTATTCATTGTTGCTGCCGCAACTCTATGGGGCTTAGACGGCATAATACTCAGACCATCACTTTATAGCTTGCCTGTGCCATTGGTAGTTTTCGTAGAACACGCTTTGGCTTTTTTAATTATGCTGCCATTTTTTATTAAGGAATTCAAAGAGGTTAAAAAACTCAAAAAGGGTGATTGGGGAGCTTTTGTTTGGATTGCTATTTTTGGCGGAGCCATTGGAACAATGGCTATTACCAAAGCTTTGTTTTATGTTCATTTTGTAAACCTTTCAGTGGTGATATTGCTGCAAAAATTTCAACCGCTTTTTGCTCTTTTCCTAGCTTGGTTAATTTTAAAAGAAAAATTACCCAAAAAGTTTTTTATTTGGGCAGGATTAGCTGTTGTCGGCGGTTATTTTGTAACTTTTGGTTTAAAGCTACCTAACTTTTCAACTGGTGAAAAAACTATTGCCGCTGCTTTATTTTCTTTATTAGCTGCTTTTTCTTTTGCTTCTTCAACTGTCTTTAGCAAACGAGCAATTCAAAAAATAAATTTTAGAGTAGGCACTTATTTGAGATTTGGAGTAACTTCTCTAATTATGTTGTTGGTGGTTATAGGGACAGGAAATATAAATAATATTAATCAAATTAATTTACATCAATTTATCACTTTTCTAATTATTGTCTTTTCTACCGGCGGTCTGGCTATCTTCTTATATTATTATGGTTTAAAACAAGTGACTGCTTCTGTTTCTAGTATTTGCGAGTTGGGTTTTCCTGTTTCTGCTATTTTATTTGAATACTTGATTCGCGGGAATGTGTTGTCTTGGGCGCAATGGATCGGAGCGATAATTTTAGGGTATAGTATTTATAAGGTCTCAGTGATGAAAAAGGAGCAAACGAAAATTGAGATTGTTTAAAAAAACGCGCAAAATCGCGTCTAATCGTACTAAATTAAAAAAAACGCTCTATAACCCGCATAAACAAACCGTTTCCAAAGGGCGAAAAAAGGGGCCAGACCCCTTAAAAAACTTGAAAAACTTCTGAAGGGATTTGATATTCTTGAATAATGGGCTGATTCAGCTCATTATTTTTTAAAAGCATGATAATGCTCTGGTCGGCAAAAACCGGTTTCCAATCAGAATCATTGAGTCGGCTAATTAAAAACTGTTGAGCCCAAGGCGTCATGTCGCGATAATAAAAGAAAATGACATTAAATCCATATTGTTCATTTTCTTGCTGCCAAACTTGTTCATTTTCTTGTAAAGGAACATATACGTTTTTAAAAAAGGAAGATGGATATTCTTCTGGCCGATTATCAACAAAAACTTTATGTTCGGGGTAAAGATAATAAATTAAATACCCGCCAATGTCATAATTATTTAAAATAGGTCCTTGAATTTTCTGTTCTTTAAAAAATTTAGCAGCTAAATCATTATTTGACATTAAACCAATACCAAAATTAGACTGATGAGCTTGAACCCGAGGCCCGGCCTGAAAAAGCATAAAAATAACGACAATTAAACTAATAGCCGCCAATGACTTTTTATATTTTTTTAATTTTTGCAAATTAATCGCTATAATCGGCAAAGCAAAAAAACCAAAAAGAGTAATATGGCGGACCATTAGCCATGCCATCGCGCTAAAACCAATTGCGAGAAAAAAATTACCTAAACTAAAATTCTTTTTATCAAAGAAGGCGGTAAAAGCAAATGATAATAATAATAACAAAAAACTTGCTTTAAAAAACCAGTAACCGGGCTGATTATTATATGCGTCCATAAACCAGATTGATTGAACCTCGGCCACCCGATA
>JAHIMV010000073.1 GCA_018896315.1 Patescibacteria group bacterium
ATAACAACAAACCTCTAAATTTCCTTGAACGACCGTAAACAATGGTACTCCCTTCTTTATTCTCTCAGGCAAACGACGATATCTTTTAAAACAGGTTAACGGTAAAACTTTTTGGCTATGAGAAGCCCTTAATATCATTGTATGAATATATAATCCATCGGTCTTTAAATTTTCTGCTATTGCCTGTGTCAAAAATGAATATTTATTAATTGGTATCATATTAAATACCTCGTGACCAATAATTAAATCAAACTTATTTTTATCTTTTAATTTTAACCAATCTGAGCAAATAAATATTTCTTTTCCTTTTCTTTTTACCAAAGTTTTTAGAGCTTTAAAAACAACTGAGTTAATGTCCAAGCAAATCGGGGTTGATTTATATTTTAAAATTAAATCTCGAAATTCTGGTGTTGACCCTAAAATTAAAATACGTGCCTTAGAATTATTTTTTAAAACATTTTTAATATACTTGTTGTAAATTTTTAATTCTTCAACGCTTGGACGAACTGGGGGTAATAGGTTTTTCCAAGCATTTGCCAATTCAATATTCCAAGGTAATTTTTTAAATTGGTTCTTGTTCATATTATAATTAAATTACATTACTATCTATATAATATAATGATAATGTTTAATTTCAAGGTCCCGCCTACGGCGGGCAGGTCCGCAAAAGCAGGTTCTTATTTCTTTGATAATAACTTATATATAAATGTATTTTTACTTAATGTTGTATTAATTTCTGGCAGTTTTTCTTTAATTACAAAATATTTTTTTAATGATTTTTCTGTTTCTTTTAGATTATAAAAATTATAATCTTTATTATATGGTGATAAAATTTGATCAATCTTATTAAAAAGTGGTTTGATTTTGGGGTTCTTTTTCACATATTTATCCATTTTTTCTTTAAATTTCTTGCCTGAAAGAATTCCACTTTTTTTATATGGTCCGCGGAAATATGCTTCCATCCAAAAATCAGTTATTGTTTTTCTGGTCACTTTCCTGTTTAAATATTTATTTGCTGCCTTATTAAAATTTTCTACTGCATCTGGATTGTAAAAAAAGATTCTACTAACAAAACATCCCTTTTTGTCTAAAACACACCTTATTTTATTAAATAGTTGTGGATATTCTTTTAAAGGAAAATTGCCTATAATATAATCGCCTAAAACAACATGATAATAATTTTTTTTTAATGGCATGTCTTTCCAATTAGACTTCACCCATATTTCTTTTGTCGCAGCCTTTTTATTCTTCATTAACTCCGTCATAGCTAAAATCATTTCTATATTAACATCACAAACGGTTATTTCTGCTTTTTTAAATTTAGTTAAAAAATCTCTGAATTCTGGGGTAGATCCTAAAATCAATATTTTTGGTTGTTTTACTCCTTTAATGGCTGAATATAAAAGTTTTTCATAATCTAAAATGTTTCTTGGAGAAGGACGACCAGGAGCACAAAATAATTTCCAATTATTAGCAATTGTTTTCCAAGGATCTATAAATTGTTTACTAGTTGATTTTTTCATAGTCATATTACTTTTTAACTTTTAAAACATAAACTATCTTGTTATGATATTTCATTTTGGGAACAACCCAAGCGTCTAAAATCTTAAAATACTTTTTAAGCCGAACCTCTAAATCTTTTTGGTATAAATGAACGCTTTGATAAGTCCCCATTTTATATTGTAAGTCTTTTAACCCTTGCTTTGGTATTTTCCCCTGATCATATAGTCTCTGAATTTCCTTATCAAAATAGGTAAAATCATATTGCCATTTTCGACGATTAAAGATTTTAGATTTATCTTGCACCCAATGCCAAAGATAGCATTTATTTTCCCATTTTCTGAAAAATTTCGGGTCTTTGTTATATAGCTTAGCTAATTCATTAAAACTCACTTGACGAACATGTTCTGGAATACAATAAGCCCCGTAAATAAAATATCCGCCTGGTTTAAGAAATTCCTTTACATTTTTTAAATATCGTCCATAACTTTTAAAAGCAAGATTATCAAGGGTTTCGTCTGCTAAAACAACATCAAAATAATTTTTTTTAAATGGTTTGGCAAGCCAATTATTAATCTTTACTTTTTCTTTAAGATTTTTATTTTTCATCACCAGACCCATTCCCTTAACCATTTCTTTATTTATATCTAAAAGCCAAACCTGATAACCTAAGTCAGCTAATAAGTCGCGGAAGCTTGGGGTTGCCCCCTGAATCAAAGCTCTTGGTTGGTTCTTATTAATCAATACTTTAAATTTTGATCTTATAAATCTTATTTCTTGAGCCGAAGGCTTCCATGGCGGTTTAATTTTACTCCAAAAATCAGACCATTTTTTCCAGTCTTGATTAAAAACTTTTTTATCTTTTTTGTTCATTTTTTTAATATAAAAGCTTGGCGAAAACTACCTACTGGATAAACATCGTCCTCTCGATAACCTAAAACAGAAAAACCATGCTTTTTAAAAAGTGCAACCAATTCTTTTAATGTGAGCCAAGTCCATTTACAAGAAATACTTAGACCAAGCTTATTACTAGGGGTATGTAAATCATTTAATTCTTTTTTTGTGATTTTACCCTTTTTATAGAGTTTATTTAATTCTCTGTCTATTTTAAACCAATTACCCATTCTATTTTTGACATCATAAAAACCTTGATGACTAGCTACTTTGACTAAATAAAAAATTTTCCAATCCTGGTTCTTAATTAATTTTGGATCATGGCGATAAAGTTTAATATATTGATTTAAACTAATCCCCTGTTTATATCCTTTAAAAGAAATTACCCCTAACATTAAATA
>JAHIMV010000074.1 GCA_018896315.1 Patescibacteria group bacterium
TATTGGCTAATTTTATTTTCATATTTTTCAACTAAATGATAATCCGGGTTTAAAAGTTTTAATTTTTTTTCTTTACAGATTCTTTGAATACTAGCGTTGTTTTTAAAGACAATTATATTTGATTTTAAAGGAAATGATTTTTTTTCTAAAATTTCCGCAGTATCTTTAGGCGGAGTAGTGGCAACAATTTTGTAGTTTAGTAATTTACCCAACCCAGAGCCCCTTTCCTTATATCGAGTAACATAAAATAAAGGTTTTTTAGAAATCTTTTTTTCAATTTTATCGCGAAGTTCTTTATTACTAATCATTTTTTTACTCATTGGGAAACAGTCCCTATTTTTATACATTAGGAAACACTTTATAAGACATTTTCTAATCGTTACCAATAAAAATATCTAGATATTCCTTGTAAATATAGGATTGACCATATTTTTTGTTTTTGTCTTTTAGCTTTAGAATTCCCATTTTAATAAATCTATCAATAACAGTTTGCGCTCCGGCGCGAGTAAAACCTGTCCAATTTTGAATTACACGAACATTTATAATTGGCTGGCCGTAAAGTTTTGGCAAAACAATAGCCGCGCTTTCTGAAGCGCGCTTGCCAAGCGTTTGAATTTTTATTATATTTTTTTCACGTAACATGGTAATTTTATTGACAATCTTTATTGCCTCATTTGCGATTTCAATTACACCGTCAAGGAAAAAATCTATCCAATCAGAGACAATACTATTATGATATCCAAATAATTTTTCATAATATAATTTTTGGTGTTTTTTAAAATAGGACGACAAAAACAAGACAGGTTTTTCTAAATAACCTTCTTTCCAAAGGTAAAATGTAATTAACATTCTGCCAGTTCTTCCATTACCGTCTAAAAACGGATGGATTGTTTCAAACTGCGCGTGAATAAGTCCCGCTTTTATTATGGATGGTATGGCATCGTCGGTATGTATGAATTTTTCTAAGTCATTTAACGCTCTATGCATATCATTAACGGGTGGTGGTACAAATCTGGCGTTATCTGGCCTGGTTCCGCCAATCCAATTTTGACTTTTGCGAAATTCGCCTGGATTTGAAAAGTGAGTCATGCGCGCTTTGCGCATCAGTTGTTGATGTAATTCTTTTACAAATCGAAGAACCATGGGAAAATCGTCTTTTATAACCCGCTTCATTCCATAATTAAGCGCCTTAATATAGCGTAAGATGTCATCAACATCTTCTGGTATATTTGTGTCCAGCTTAACTTCCGCCGCAATTGCGTCTATCATAGTCGCTCTTGTGCCTTCAATTTGGCTTGATGAGGCGGCGTCTTTCCGAATATACATTAAAAGGAAAAAATCAATATCAGGAAGAAGTTGAGTAATGCCATCAAGCTTGCCAAGAAGCCTTGCCGCTTCATTGTTTTTTTTTAGAATTTTTGAATCAAAATCAAAACCAGTTTTTGGGGGAAAAGGATGGGGCACAAAGGCTTTAAATCCTGCTTTTTGCTCTTTAAATATGCCTATTTTTATATATTCCATAGATTGTTTATATTATTATAATATATACAAAGTATAGTAGTTTGTATATATTGTGTCAATACATGTATACAAACATTAAATAATTGGATAAAATAATTTATTAAAATACGTTTTTGCAAGAAAAAATTTTAAAGCAAATAGATTTGATTATCAACAAGTATGCTTGCTCATTATAGCAAAACAAAACATGCTTGACAATAAAACTTAAAAAGGATAACATATCAATGAGTATTGATATTAAATTTATATTCTATAAAACCCCGTTAGAAATTCTATAAATTAACGGGGGTAAAAAGTAATTTGTTATGATAAAAACAAAAAAGAAACTTTCTAACGGGGTGAAACCAAGTTGTTGTAAAAATAATTCAAACAAGAAAATAAAACGTGCGATAGATTTTCTAAAAATAATTTCTGAAGAAAATCGCCTTAAAATTTTATGCATTTTAAAAGAAAAAGAAAAATGCGTTTGTGAGATATGGAAACATTTAGAATTGCCCCAAAATTTGATATCTCATCATTTAAAAGTTTTAAAAGATTTTAATTTGATTTCATCGAGAAAACAAGGGATAAAAGTTTTTTATAAATTAAATCAAAGAGTCTTAATAGAATATGTTAAATTATTAAATAAATTTTTAAATCTATGATTATTGAAATTTTGGGTTCTGGCTGCCCTAAATGCCAAGAATTAGAAGATAATGCTAAAAAGGCAGTTGAAAAATTGGGATTAAAAAGCGTTGAGATAAAACATATTCGTGATATAGACGAGATAATTGAATATGGAGTAATGTCTACACCAGCTATTGTTATAGACAATAAAGTCAAAGCATCAGGTAGAATTCCCGAAGTGGAGGAAATAAAAGGCTGGCTTAAATAATTTTGTTTATCATATTAACGACGATTAATACGCTGATTTAAACTTATGAAAAAGGAGTTAAAAATTTTTATTTTACTCATTGGATTATTTTTATTTTTTTATTTTATGCCAATGGGGTCCATGTTATTTACTGGAGCAATTTTATCCGGCTTTAAACTGCTTCATGAGTATGCCAGAGAACATGTTTTGACCTGCCTTGTTCCGGCTTTTTTTATTGCCGGCGCAATTTCAGTTTTTATTAAAAAAGATTTTATTTTACGCTATTTGGGAGGGCAGGCTAAAAAATATATTTCTTATTCCTTAGCCTCTGTGTCAGGCGCTATTTTAGCAGTTTGTTCATGTACTATTTTGCCTTTATTTGCCAGTATTAGAAAAAGAGGAGCTGGGCTTGGTCCGGCTATTACTTTTTTATTCTCAGGTCCAGCCATAAATATTGCGGCTATATTTCTAACCATGTCTGTTCTGGGGTTGAAGATTGGTTTGGCTAGGATTGTTTTTTCTATTCTAATATCAATTTTAGTCGGTCTTTCAATACAGGCTATTTTTAGAGAGAAAACAGAAAAAAAAGAATTATTTACTGAAGAGAGCAAAGAAATTGCTGTGAGCAAAAAAGTTTCAATACTTTTTTTTATTGCAATGATTGGCGTTTTAGTGGTTAATGGCTTGCAGATCAACCAATTATTAAAATATATGTTAATAATTGTGCTTGTTATAATCACGGCTGGTATAGCTATTTTTAAATTTCAACGGGAACTTAGCAAAGAATGGATTAAACAAACATGGCATTTTACTAAAATACTTTTACCAATTTTATTTATTGGTGTATTCATCGCTGGTTTTATTATGCCCTTTCTCCCTCAAGAGTTAATTGAAAATGTTGTTGGTTCAAATTCAATTTTTAGCAATTTAGTCGCTTCTATTTTTGGCGCTTTTATGTATTTTTCTACTTTAACAGAAATTCCTATATTACAAGCATTAATTACCAAGGGTATGTCGCAAGGCCCGGCATTAGCACTGCTTTTGGCAGGACCCTCTTTAAGTTTGCCAAACATGCTGGTAATTTTAAAAATATTGGGTAATAAAAAAACAGCCGTTTATATTTTATTAGTTATTATTTATTCAACCATTGCTGGTTTGATTTTCGGCAGCCTGGTTTAAAGAAATTAAAATCAAAATTCATGAATAAAAAAATATTATTAACAATATGCATTTTAATCATCAGCACTCTGACTTTAACAGGGTGTGATAATCAATCTAATATCCAACAATTAAATAATAAGCCAAGCGCAAATAATAGTACTAATAATTTAATGTCCAAGGCAGAGAAGCGGGCTGAGAAAATTGAGGTTATGCACTTTCATGGCACAAATCAATGCTGGTCATGTATTACGCTCGGAGAATACGCCTTAAAAACTATTCAAGAAAAATTTCCAAAAGAATACGAGAATAAAATCATTATTTTTAAAGATATCAATGGTGATTTGCCGGAAAACAAAGACATTGTAATAAAATATCAGGCCAGAGGTTCGTCACTTTTTATTAATGCCATTATAAATGGTCAAGATAACATTGAAGAGGATATAAGGGTCTGGCGTTTAGTTTCTAACGAGACGCAATTTATTGATTATTTTGAGACCAAGCTTAAAAATCTTTTAGGTAAATAACATGATGGACTTTCTTAATATTTTAATTGATAATTATAATATTCCATTATTAACAGCTTTTCTTTTGGGCATTTTAACATCTATAAGTCCTTGCCCTTTGGCTACTAATATTACGGCGATTGCTTATATCTCGAAAGAGATAAAGACTGTTAAAAACACTTTGCTTAATGGTTTATTTTATACCTTAGGTCGCGGAATCAGTTATACAATTTTGGCAACTCTAATTTATTTTGGATTATCGTCTTTTCAAATTTCCAGTATTTTTCAAGGTTGGGGTGAAAAAGTTTTAGGACCCGTTTTAATTGTGATTAGTCTTATAATGTTTGGGGTAATAAAGATTAATTCTGGATCAAGAAATAACAAGACAGAAAAGTTAAAAGAATGGTTGTCAAATAAAGGTTATATAGGTTCTTTATTGTTAGGCGTTTTATTTGCATTGGCTTTTTGCCCTTATAGCGGAGTTTTATTTTTTGGCGCGTTAATTCCATTAGTTCTTAAATCAACGGAAAGTTTGTTGCTTCCACCGTTGTTTGCCCTGGGTACGGGGTTGCCAGTTATCATTTTTTCCTTTTTAATTGCTTTTAGTATGCAAAAAGTCAGTCGGGCTTTTCAGATTGTGCAGAAAGTTGAAAAAGTGATGAGATATACAACCGCCACCATATTTTTATGTACTGGGATTTATTATTTGCAGCATTTAATAAAATATTTAATTTTTTTATAAATTTATGAACAAAAAAATAATTAAACTATTTTTAATTATAACTACGTGTATATTTTTACTAGTGCCGGCTTTAGCTCAAACAGATTTTTCAACTTCTGATAACGGGATTGATGTTTATTTTTTCTGGGCCCATGGATGTCCTCATTGTTCTGATGAAAAACCGTTTTTAGAAAAATTAGAGCAGAAATACAGTAATTTAAAAGTACATAGTTTTGAGGTAACTGGAAGCAAAGAAAACGTTGATTTACTTAAAAAAGCCAGCAAAGAATTAA
>JAHIMV010000075.1 GCA_018896315.1 Patescibacteria group bacterium
AAATGAAATAATTTTTATTTTTTTAAAAATATCTATTTTTTTATTTTCTTGATAAATAGCTTGGAAAATATAAGTGGCCAGACCAGAACAATCAATCCCAAGATTATGTTCAACTAAAAATTGGTAAAGCTTTTGCTCTGATAATTTATTTAAATCAATTTCTTCTTTTAAACTAATAAAGTTTGTTTCATTAATAATTTCTTGAGCAGGAGCCTTGCCTAAAAATACTCTTAAAGCAGCTCGCTCTTTTTTTAAATTAGTGTAATAAGGACAGACAATAATTTTATTGCCAATGGTCATTTTTAAATATGAATCAATGACTTTTTGGCCAGATTCTGGAATTTTAAGTATTTGTTCATTCATTTGAAGTTTTTTAACAATTGTTTGGCAAAGGTGTTTAATTGGTTGTTTTTAGTAACAAACCCGGATTTAAAATTTTGAATTCTAAATAATTCAGCATTATGTTTCTCTGTTTCAACCTCCCCCTTAATAATTCTAATGGGGTCTGGCCCCTTTTTTTTCCCCTTGGAAACACTTTGTTTAAGCGGATTACAGAGCGTTTTTTCTACCCTGTTAAATAATTTCGCACTTGCCCTTGGCGAAATTGCCGCTTTGCGGCATTTAACAGGGTGAAATTTAGTATATTTTGACCTCCTTTTTTTTCTAATAATAATCTGAGCTCCTTGATTAATTTTTTGAAAAGATTTTTCAATTTCATCACAGGTTCCAGGCCTGCCTGCCGGACAGGTAGGTAATGGGAGTTGTAATAAAGCAGCAACATGAGCGGCAAAAATAGTAATGCCCTTGCCTTGTTTTTTTTGTAAAGCGGTTTCTAATCCGGTTGAGGCTGGTTGCCGAGCATTAATTTCAATAACCAGCCATTTTTTGCCTTTGATAAAATCAAGGCCAAACAATCCTTGCCAGCCATTTTTAATCATAGCTTTTCCAATTTTTTGACACAAGGTTTTAATTGTTTTAAAATCATTTGAATTAAGAATTTTTTGAGCCAAAGACCAATCATTGCCTGTTGTAGAATAAGGAAAATCAGTTAACTGTTTTAATCCGGTTATTTGATAACTAGGATTTCCCATTAAAATACAACCCTGCTCGTCCGCCGATAGGGCGGGCCAAAGACAGATATTGACCGTGATTACGGGTCCATTGATAAATTGAGTGCATTTTATTTTTCTTTGAGGAAATTTTTCAACTAACTCTTTCCATTGTTTGGTTTTAGAAATTAAAAGAGTGCCCTGGCCAGTATGACTGCGGTTAAACTGGCCAATAAATGGTTTTCCTAAAATTTGACCAATTTTTTGAAAAGAATTTTTATTCGGAGTAGTAATAACTGTTTTTGGTAAACTTGCAGGAATAATTGTTTTCAGCCATTTATATTGGCTAATTTTATTTTCATATTTTTCAACTAAATGATAATCCGGGTTTAAAAGATTTAATTTTTTTTCTTTACAGATTCTTTGAATACGTGCGTTGTTTTTAAAGACAATTATATTTGATTTTAAAGGAAATGATTTTTTTTCTAAAATTTCCGCAGTATCTTTAGGCGGAGTAGTAGTAATAGTTTTGAAATTTTTTAATGAACATCCCAATCCAGAACCCCTTTCCTTATATCTAGTAACATAAAATAAAGGTTTTTTATTAACCCCTTTTTTTATTTGCTCAATAATTTCTTCATTAGTAATCATTTGTGGTGTTTATTCGGGCTTCGTGTGTTTATATTATTCAAAAATGTATAATGTATGATGTTTACCAATATCTGCTGTTGCAAAAAGTTTTTATGTAATTGCCTTTTTCCTTCGCGATTCTCTTATTTTTTTCTCAAATAATCCATTTCCTATTTTATCAAAAAAATGGTACAAAAACATAAAAAATTCGTAAAAATATTCTTTCGTTCCTAACTGGTATTTTACAGGTATACAAATAATATTTACTTTATAATTTCTTAGGAAAATTATTCTAAATCTAATCAAATGAGTCCAATGGCTAACGATAGTAAAACTAGCGATTTTTATATTCTTTTTTTTTAATAAACTTAATGCGTAGTGGATATTTGTATAAGTATCAAGTGATTTGTTCTCACTTAATATTTTTTCTTTTTCAATGCCATGTGTGATTAACCAATTTTTCATAATATCAGCGGCAGGTACTGTTTGTATACTCTTATCATTATATAATCCTCCTGAAGTAACAATATAGTCATACTGATTTGATTCCCATAATTTTAAGCCCTTTTTACATCTTTGAAGCGTATTACTAGATGATAATTTATTCAAACGTTCAATATCATGACTAGGAATTAAGATGATTTTTTGAAATTTTTGAATCATTATATTGATGATATAAGCAATAAAGTGGACCCGAGCGGAGCTTTGCGGAGCGAGTTCAAAAAATATTTTATTATTTATTTTTTGATAGACCTTTACTATTCTTGAAAAATTTTTTTAATATCTGCTTTAAAGTACCCAGTGCCCTTTACCATTTTATATTGATGATAATCTTTGCTTATATTTGAATTGTGCACTTCCTCGAAAATTTCCTCAATTTTATCCTGTAACCCGTGTTCTAAAATGGTGCCATAGACAGCATATAAAATGTCGCACAATTCCTTTGCAATATTTTCTAAATTTTCACTTTGTATACCATCAATATATTCCGCTACTTCATCTTTCATTAAGTTGTGTCTTAAATCCGATCTATCTTCTGGGATAAGTGATGGTTTTTCTAAAACTGGTACTTTAAATTTTTCATGAAATTTTTTAACAAGTTCTAGTTGTTTTTTCATAATATTGCGCAATAAGATATTTTAATAAAATATATTTTTGCAAGAAAAAATTCTAAAGCAAATAGATTTGATTAACAACAAGTATGCTCATTATAACAAAACAAAATGTGCTTGACAATAAAGCTAGAAAGATATTATATTATATTAATATGTATTTAAGTTTATGAACAAAAAAATAATTAAACTATTTTTAATTATCACTACGTGTATATTTTTACTAGTGCCGGCTTTAGCTCAAACAGATTTTTCAACTTCTGATAATGGGATTAATGTTTATTTTTTCTGGGCCTATGGATGTCCTCATTGTTCTGATGAAAAACCGTTTTTAGAAAAATTAGAGCAGAAATACAGTAATTTAAAAGTACATAGTTTTGAGGTAACTGGAAGCAAAGAAAACGTTGATTTACTTAAAAAAGCCAGCAAAGAATTAA
>JAHIMV010000076.1 GCA_018896315.1 Patescibacteria group bacterium
CTTTTACCAAAAGAAGAATCATTAAACATAAAACTAAACAGCTTGATTCTCTTAGAATATCTTGGAATAAGATGAATATGCAAGTGACTAGTTACGTTATTCAATGACGAATAATTATACATGTCTGGTTGAAAGGCTGATGATAAAGCGGATTTTGAATTCATCTTATATACCCCCAGCTGTGCAATTTATCAAATTCTTCATACCAACGATCTCCAATGTCATCCCGGTAATACATATTGGGAATAAGAATATTATTAATTCGGGAATATGCCTGCTTTTGGGCTTCTCTCATTGTTAACCCTGTACCCACGACAATTAAAGCCACCCCTGCCGCACCAGTAATAATCCACTGATCATTTATTAACTTTACATCTTCAATGTGAATTCCGTTATTGCCTTGACTGCCCTTAAAGGCTATTATAGCGCCCTTGGAAAAAGAATCAAAAGTCATTTTATCTTTAAAAGGATATGGCGGAACAACAAGCCGCACGCCAACTTGAAATCCCTTTTTGCACTTTAAATCTATATCATTACCATTTGCTAAATGATAAAAAAATTCTCCAATAGGCGTAATCATTCCTTCTTGTTGGATACTGATTGTTGGATAACCGAAACGGCAATTACCAGCCCAAAAAGCCTTACCATTTCTCCTTGCATAGATAATATGACTAGGCACTTCGACACAATATACTTTTCCGTCATACATAACTTCTTTAATGTTTCGCCTATCAACATAATAATCAGTTTTCTTTTTTCTTTCGCTTATAAAATAAATATCGTGATTTCTGAAATATTTTGTCCCATAAACACTTGTTCCTTTGCTATTTTTTTTTCTGATATTTCCAACCACTCCGCACTTTAATAATAATTCTTGAATATCGTCAATTAATTTTTTTGAAGTGGAAAAATAGGAAATTTGACCTGTTCTAGAATGAATATTACCATCTCCAACCCTAAAGGCATTGAGGAGAATTTTAATTTGCCTTGGCGGTAATAATTTTACATATTTAGGAATATATTTAGTATCGCACCTCCCAAAATTGTAATTAAGTAAATGTCTTACAAGTTGAGTAGAAGAAATTTGAAAACCGTTTTTTGTCTCTATAACCCTAAATGGAAAATCTCTTAAAAGATTCTTTACTTCTTTTTTGTGAGTAATTTGAGAAATCGTAATCTGATAGTTCCTGCCTCCTATACTACCCTCTGCTAAAAAAATTCCTAAAAACCGAAGCCAACAATCCATTGGCATTTGTATTTCTTTATGTTTAATTGGATAAACTTTTTTATACTTCCCCAAATAATGATTTTCAGTATATGCAGGAACCGTATATTTTTTTTGTTCTTTGCCTCTAAATTTACATGTTCTTTTTATTTTTGAACCTTGAGCAATCTCATCCGCTCTAACAAAACTAAATTTATCGTTCCTTTGCTTGATATACATTTGATGATCTGGTGTTACTAAACAATCAAGAGCCTGATGAGAGTTGCCACTGCCTGAAATATGAATCATTCTTCCTTTATATTTTTTGATAATTTTTCCAGTTACGTTTTGATATTCAAAAAAATGAGAATTTGGGTTAAGAGCAGCCGCTGATTCTCCGACCTTAACATCTTTTATTAATTTCCATCCTTCCTTAGTTAAAATTTCAGTATCGTCAGAAAAACAAGTAAATTCAAGCGGATAAATGCCATAACCATTAACAATACAATTTACATCTATATAGCCAACATAATTTTCACGACACAGAGTATCTTTTAACCTTTCTAAAGTTGAAGAAAATAAAATGTTTGGCTGGCTCCAGAACATGCTTGTCCCCATTTCTCCAGTGGCAGGTCCAAAATTTCCCGGGAAAAGTTTTTTGTGCTCAAAATTAATATTAATCGGATAAATGAAATCTTTACCATTAAAAAAAGCGCCCACGGCTATTTCAACACCGCTTACCATTTTTTGCAATTGAAATATTTTTACTTCCTTAAACCAAACTTTTTTATAAGATTCAAGCACTCGGATAACATCGTTGCCATCTTTCTCCTGCCCGACAAAAAGAAGCCGTTTTATATTTTGAGCTTCTCCGCTTGGTTTAATAACATATTCATCTGGATGTTCTTTAACAAATGTGATTGCTTGGTCAAAATCTGAAAATTCCCAAAAAGGTATGATTTTCACGCCGTGCTTTTTTAACTCTCTTTGCCCAAAAGAACGGTCATCTTCCAGCATATCAGTGTAAGCTGTTCCTCCAATTACTTTTTTGCCTTTTTTTCTCAATTCTTCGGCTATTTTCCCGTGCCCTAAAACATCATCAAAAATTATCACATCGGCCCAATCTAAACACTCTCGCCAATCCTTAGTTTTTGGAACAAAGCCATCAGCAATATCTTCTTCTGCTTTATTTTCAATAAAATACTTGGCTTCGTGTCCTTCTTTAATAACTTGCCAAGCAATGTCGCTGATAAGCGCGTCTTTAGAAATGAATAAAAATTTATGTTTCATATTTTTTATTGTTATATTTCTTATGGATTTCTATGGTGTTATAAAACCTGCCTTGCCCTATATATTTGCATATTTCAATTCTATCACTTTTGGTAAAAGTTTTCCAAAAAGATGCCCACTGTTTACGAGAAAAAAATTGTTGGCGGCAAGAGTCATAATTATCACTTGTTTTATCTGGAATATCATAAACATCTTCAAATATAATTATTCGCCTGCTTACTCGATATGCCTCTCTTATTGCTTGTCGGACATCTGATATACTATATAAATAAGAATAAGTCGTTAAAATAAACACCACATCAAAATAGTTATCTTTGAATGGCAAATTTTGACAATCAGCCAGAATAACAAAAGATATATTTGCTTTTTTAACAGCAAAATCGCTTGCATCAATGCCATAAACATCAGCGCTTTTCCCTTTTTGCTTTTTAATCTCTTTAACGAGATTACCACAACCACAACCAATGTCAAGAAAAGAATTAAACTTAAAACGTTTAATCAAGTCTTTAGCTACTTCTTTCCAGTTTAGAAATTCATCATAATTTGAATAAATGTTTCCAAAATAATAATTTTTATTAAATTTACTTTGTAAAACTGGTTTTTTAATAAGCTTGTCTTTTTGCAAGAGCGAGCATTTTGATTTTTGAGTTTTATTTTTCATACCAAAACAGATAACTTTGTTACTGTATATATTTTTTTTCGTTAAATTATAAATTAACACCCAACGCTTTGGCAATTTTGTGGGCGGTATCTATTTGGTCTGTCCACCGAGACGGCTTCCTTTGAAAATACAATTTGGCTCGGGAAATGGAATACTTGCCCGCCGACATGGAGGGATATGGGAACCTGGGTAGCTAAACAATCTTCATTTGTCCAGATTTAACTACGAAGATTTAGATTTTTTCTTTCCTTCAATCTTTTTTCCTATGTTTTTTAATAGTTTTGCTTCTTTTTTTATCTCTTTAATATGTTTTTCTACGGGTAAATACTCTGGCATTGTCCCACCAATTTCTTTAATGGTCTGTCTTACTTTTCCTCCTATCATAAAATGATTTTGAGAGGCTGAACGATCTCCTTGTATTTTGTCTTTCTTCAACTTTTCGTCGGTTTGAGTAATACGAAATAGATTAGCTGCTAATTCAGTAGAACCAGCCCTATCTAATAATTCTCTTTTTTTTATTCCTTTTTTCTGCTCAATCTCTGATAAGGGCATACCATAAAGACCTCTATATCCAGCATCATTAAATAACCCAAATTTAGTTACGCCAGCTTGTTTAGCTGTCTTAAAAAGTTTTTTATTGTGATCGGATACCTCACCGCGGATAAATAATCTTTTTTCGGTATCTGACAATTCCTCAAAAATTTCCTGCCTTCTTGTTTGGATAGCAAAATAGGTCTGAGCCAGAGCTACCTCAGGTTTCTTGGGGTCTCCATTCTGAGCTATTAAATAACAGGCGTATCTATCTAACTTATAATCTTCTATTTTCCTGACTGTATTTGAACCTATTTTGACCATTTTCCCCGTTCGGTGAAAATGGTTATCCACATCTTGACCGCTATTCATACAAGCGGCACCCGCTCTTGCAATCACTTCTTCTGCTTTTTCCCATGTTCTATAACCTAAAATAGGCAATAATTCACGAGCTTCCCAATACTCAATTCCATTTCTATCAATTTTTTTAATGCTCTCAAATTTTTTAGGGGGAGCAGATGGTATTATTTTATTAGTCATAAATTTATTTTACACGTTAAAAAAACAAATTCGAGCAATGGAACGATGTGGGAATATGGATGGCTAGACAATTCTCGTCTGCTTGCCTTTAACATGGCTTTTCCACTGACACCAAATTGTCTTTATTTTGAAAACCGTTTCCTATTTCTTACTTGGAAATTTAGTTTCCAAGTGGTTTAATTTTATTTTTGGTCAATTCTTTGCCAAACCTGCCCTGTTAAATAATTTGCTCAGCAAATTAAAAATTAAAAATTTTTATTTAACAGGGTAAAAAAATCGTTCTATAAGCCATAGCTAATGCGAGTTTCCGAGCACCGATTTAAAGGGACAGTCCCCTTTTTACAAACTCAACTGCATTTTTGAAAATTTTTATTCCTTCACCCTTTTGAATTTTTTCTCTAGTCCATCTTGGATGATTTTGAGCAAACAAAAATCCTTCTGGATGAGGCATTAGACCAAATATTCTCCCTGTTTCGTCACAAATTCCAGCAATATTGTCTTCTGAACCATTAGGATTAAAGGGATAATCTGCTGGATTTCCTTGACCATCTACATATTGGGCAACTATTTGATTCTGTTTATTTAGTCTTTCTCTAATTTTTCTGTCTTTTGAAATAAATTTACCCTCACCATGTCTTACTGGTAAATAAAGATTTTTAATGTTCTGGGTCCAGATACAGCTTGATTTTTGATTTATTTTAATATAAACCCATCTATCTTCAAATCTTCCTGAATCATTAAAAGTTAAAGTTACTTCTTCTTTTTTATGGTTTTTATTAAATGCTGGCAAAATACCAAGTTTGGCCATTGCCTGAAATCCATTGCAGATTCCAATAATTAATTTTCCTTGATTAATAAAATTATTTAGTTTCTCTTGAAGATTATATTTAAATTTATTTGCCAGAACCTTTCCTGCTGATATGTCATCCCCAAAAGAAAAGCCTCCTGGCAAGGCAAAGATTTGATAATTTTTAAGTTTTTTTTCACCGCTTATAAGTTCATTAATATGAACTTTCTCAGCCCTTGCTCCAGCCATTTTAAACCCCTGCTCTGTTTCATTATCGCAGTTTATACCATATCCATATAGAATTAAAACTCTTGGCTTCATAATTAAAAGTTTTTAAAAGTCGCCTTCCAGGCTTGTTTTAATTTATATATATTTTCTTTAATTATTATTTTATCTTTAATCCCTTTAACCATAAATTTTTTATTATCTTTAACCTGACCTATTTCTTGATAAATATTTCCATTTAAAATTTTCTCAAAGTGCTTTTTATTCTCAGGAGAAACTGTAACTACAAATCTACTTTGCGATTCTGAATACAAAATCTTATCATTACTAAATAAATCTTCAGTTGGCACTTTTTTAAGACTAATCTCCAAACCATAGCCCCCGGCAAAACATGTTTGAGATAGGGCCACCCCCAACCCACCTTTGTAGCATCCATGAACCGAAGCAATCAATCCTTGTTCAATTGCTTGAGATAAAGCATTGTATAAATTTATAGCCGCCTTAGCATCAACTTTTGGAACATTTAATCCAATTTTTCCTCTTATCTCATAATATTCTGACCCACCCAGTTCATCACGGGTAATACCTAAAACATAAACAAAATCACCTGGTTTTTTAACATCCATGGTGACGCATTTTCTAATATCATTGATTTTCCCTATGGCTGAAAATTGAATAGTCGGTAGAGCTGATATTCTCTGCTCTTTGCCATTTACATCTTTAACTGTTCCGTCCATTGACATAGAGTCCTTTCCAGAAATACAAGGGGTTTTAAATGCCAAAGTATAGTCATAAAGCGCTTGATTTGCTCTTATAAGCTGGGCGAGTTTGTATTTTGCTTCTGGATTCTGGGTTGTGGGCAATGGGCTTGGCCAGCAAAAATTATCATTAAGGGCTATTTGTTTTAAACTTCCGCCAACAGCAATAATTCTTCTTATTGCCTCATCTATTGCTGAGGCCGTCATCTGATATGTATCTATTTGACTATATTTTGGATTAATTCCAGCCGCAATGGCAATCCCTTGCTCTAAATCAAAAACAGGTTTTATTACCACTGCATCATTATAAACATCATTATCTTTACCAACTAAATGCTTTATTACACTAGTCCCTTGGACCTCATGATCAAATTGCCTAGTAATATATTCTTTACTGCAAATATTTATTCTGGCCAATATTTCTTTTAAGAATGAATTATGATTTTTTATCTTTTTAAGTTCAGGTTCACAAACTCCCCGCTTCTTAGGGCTAATCCATTCTGCTTCTAATTCCATTTGCGGCACACCTTGATGAACAAAATCCATATCCATATAAGTAACTGCCTGACCATCATAAGTAGAATAAAATTTACCTGAATCTGTAAACTCCCCTAAAACAGTTGCCTCAACGTCATGTTTTTTTGCCAGTTTTAAAAATTTATCAATTTTATCTGATGAAACTGCTAAGGTCATTCTTTCCTGAGACTCAGAAACAATAATTTGCCAGGGATCCAAACCAGCATATTTTAATGGCACTTTATCAAGATGAAGCTTAAAACCATTGCTAAACTCGGCCATTTCTCCAACTGATGAAGAAAGCCCTCCAGCGCCATTATCAGTAATACCTTTATAAAATCCCATATCACGCGCTTCAATCAAAAAATCATGCATTTTCTTTTGGGTAAATGGATCTCCTATTTGAACATGGGAAGCGCTTACCCATTCACCAGCTTCCATTGAAGACTCTGTTGCTCCATGAATTCCATCTATACCTACTTTACCACCAACCATTACAATTAAATCTTCAGGCTCTACCTTTTTTTTAAAACCCGCCTCATTGCCTAGTTTTGCCGGAATTATACCAGCAGCTAAAACATAAATTGCTGGTTTTCCTATATAACCATTATCAAAAAAAGTAATCCCATAAGGAGTCGGGATTCCGGATTTATTCCCGCCATCCTCTACTCCTTTGCGAACCCCTTCAAGAAGACGTCTTGGATGTAATTTTGGTCTGAGTTCTCCTTTGTAAAACGGGGAGCCAGTGCAAAAACCATATGTGCCATAAATTAATTTACAACCCATTCCAGTCCCCATTGGATCGCGATAAACACCAACAATTCCAGTAATTGCTCCACCATAAGGTTCTTCATTTGATGGACTATTATGAGTCTCGCATTTTACTGCCAAAAGCCAATCATCGCTAAAACGTATTACTCCGGAATTATCCCAAAGCGTAGAAACAACCCAATCCAATTCTTCTTGTAATTGCTTGGTAGAACTTTTAATATAAGTGTTGAATAAACTATTTATTTTTATCTGCTTGCCCTGCTCATCTTTGTATTTTATTTTAGCATTGAATATCTTATGTTTGCAGTGTTCTGACCAAGTTTGAGCAAGAACTTCAAGTTCAGCATCAGTTGGCTCTTTATTTAAGCCAAAATTCTGGCGTTCTTTTATTATTTCTGACCTTGAGAAATAATTCCTTATCTCCTGCATTTCTCTGAGATTCAAGGCTAATTTTCTCTCCTTGCTTATTTTTAATAATTCTTTATTAGAAACATTAAGATTAATTGTTATTATTGCAGGCTCATGAGGAATTTTAACTTTTGGGATAGGAAGGTAACAACTTTTCCTTGTAAAAGACTGTCGGTCAATAATTACCCATTGCTGAATTAAATCATTGGCTAAAAGATTTTTAGCAATGTTATCAAGATTTTCTCTTGTAAGTCCTTTCCCAGAAATTAAATATTGTTTTGATGTATAAACCGCCTCATTGGGCTTAAATTTCTTTTTTAAAATATCCTCTATTGCTTGTCTTGCAGTTTTACCAACATTGTCTGTAACTCCTGGCTTGAATCCTATTTCACACAACCAATTAAAATCTTTTGCCAAGGGTTTATTCAGGCTAAATTCTTGACTTACTGGATCAGCAAATAAATTCTCTCCAAGTATTCTTAACTGCTCTGCTGATAAGTTGGCATCAATTGTATAAATGTTAACCGTCCTTACTTCTTTCACAAAAATAAACAAATCCTCCTTAATTCTTTTTCTCATACTTTCACCAATGGCATCTCTAACTCCTTTTTTAAAACCGACTTCAATTCGATGTAACATATAATTATGACAAGTTATATACTTAATCATCCTCTTAATCGGATATATCTTTAAGGAATTTGTTCTTTGAAAGGTCTGTTATTCTTTAACACACTGTAAATTACTTTAGTCATTTTGTTGGCCGTGGCTGTCACCGCGTATTTATGCGACTTGCCTTTGTCCCTTTTGTCTTGATAGATTTTTTTGAACATTGGATCGACCCGGGCAGCCACCATGGCTGATTGCCAGATGGCGCTTCTTAAATACTTTGAGCCCCGTTTCGAGATAGGCGTTTTGCCCTGATATTTACCGGACTGTTTGAGTTTGGGGTCAAGACCGGCGAAGGCAATTAACTTGATGCTTGATTTGAAATTACCAATGTCTCCAATTTCAGCCAGAATGGTAGCGCCAGTGGATTGACCAACTCCGGGAATGGAAAATATGTATTTACATCCAGGAAATTTGTTAACTATTTTAGATATTTTTTGCTCCAGATCTGTAATCTGTTCTTTGCACATTTTCAATCGAGCGATCAGTATTTGCAGTTCAATCTTGAAAGCTTCAACGCCCAACTTAATGCCAACAGAATTGGTCGCTAAATGATGTAATTTCTCAATCTTGCTCTTACTGATACCTCGCTTACTTAATCCTTTAATAGTTTTTTCAAGTTTGGTCAGAGATAAAGAACCTAAATCTTCCGGTGTCGGATATTCAGTTATCAAATGCATGGCTGTTTTACCAAAGCAATTAGAGAAAACAGTAGGAAATTCTGGGAATATTCTATCAAGCACCGAGATGATTTTTCGCTTAATATCGCCGTTATTGGCCACTAACCCGCTTCTTAATCTAGTTAGCTCGCGAAGATTCATTAATTTGTCTATAGCCACATTGCAGCGTTGAAAATCCCCGAATCTTAGCAGCACGGCAATCCTAGTAGCATCGATATCATCGCTCTTGGCTCCTCTAAGATTAGTATTACGAAAAGCTTTGACCTGTAAGGGATTGAGAACAGCAACGTTCTCGCTTAAGAGGCCTAATCCCAACAGGAAATCATAAATATTGAGGAAGTAATGTCCGGTCGCTTCCATGCCAACCAGTAATTCATCGACCTTTATTGATTTAACGAGCTTGCCAAATTTTTCAAACCCTTGCTTATTGGAAGGAATTTGAAAAATCTTTTTGCGCCCAGTCTCGTCTAAGAGACAGGCAGAGTGAGAAAATTTTCCCACATCAATTCCTAAATAGTTCATAGCACCACTTCTTAACAAATTAAATTCTGTAAAGATATATCCAATTAAGAAGTGACACCTCTTCTCTACACTACACCACAATCATGTGTTTAGCTCCGTAGCGATCCTACGAAAGGATCCTACATCAAGTTAAATTCGTGGCCTAGTAGCCCAGAAAAGAAGTAAATAGTCATAGTAAGGTAGACCTGCCAAGGGCAGACTACATGAATAAAAGTGATTTAACTTCTTTCGCTGGAAAACCTCTACTAGTTAAGAGTGTAGAGAATAATTGATAACTTGTCTATCTAATTATACTTAATAACTATATACATGAATATTGAAATCATTCGTCATTCAACTAGTCATTTAATGGCTGCGGCTGTTTTAGATTTGTTTCCCCAAGCCAAATTTGGCATTGGTCCTGTTATTGAAAATGGTTTTTATTATGATTTTGATTTGAATGAAAGCCTA
>JAHIMV010000077.1 GCA_018896315.1 Patescibacteria group bacterium
ATTCTAATAAATTCGCATGTGCGCATTCGTAGTGCGCTATTCGCATACAATATTCTAATAAATTCGCATGTGCGCATTCGTAGTGCGCTATTCGCATACAATATTCTAATAAATTCGCATGTGCGCATTCGTAGTGCGCTATTCGCATACTATTTTAGCAGATATTTGTGTTTTTGTAAACCTATTTTAGGTTCAAACTTGATATTTTTAAAATAAAGTTTAATATTAAAAACATGAGAAAGACCACCCTGATTTTAATAACGATTATTGTTTTATTCGGACTTGTTTCATATATTAATGTTTTTCATCATCAGTTTCTTTGGGATGATGAATTTTTAATTCAGGAAAATATCTTTATTCGCAGCTGGAAAAATCTGCCCCAGATGTTTTCTACTTGCAGCGGAGCAGGAGCTGGTCGTTTAGATAATTTTTACAGACCAATGCAACTACTCGCCTATACAGGAATTTATTCTTTATTTGGTTTGCAGCCATGGGCCTTTTTATCGCTTAATGTTTTAATTCATTTAATTAATGCTTGTCTAATATTCTTTTTAATCAAAAAGCTATTTAAAAAAGATTTTTTGGCTTTTTTAACATCTATTTTATGGGTAGTTCATCCTGTTCACACAGAAGTAGTTACTTATATGAGCGGCATTGCTGACCCATTAATAGTCTTATTTGGATTAAGTTCTTTTCTTTGTTATGTTAATTTTAAACAAAAAAAACAGGCATATTTATTAATATTTTCATTAATTTTGTTTATTTTAGCCTTGTTGTCAAAAGAAACGATTATTATTTTCCCTGGCCTGTTAATTATTTATGAATTATTTTTTAGCCCCGTTAGAGATTATAAAAATACAGAAGAGGTACGAGAGAAGCAAATCTCTAACGGGGTTAGTAAAAAAGATTGGAAAAAATATATTCACCTTAGTTGGTTTTTTATTATTGCTATAAGTTATTTTTTCTTACGTTTAACTGCTTTAAATTTTGTTAATAGTTTTAATTTTTACAATACTTCTAATATCTATACTGAACATTTATCAGTAAGAATCTTTACTTTTTTAGCATCTTTGCCAAAATATTATTCTTTCTTGTTTTATCCAGTTAATCTTCATATGGAGCGGCAGTTTCCTGTTTTTACCTCTATTTTCTCTATTAATGTTTTATCTTCATTGTTAATTCTTGTTTTACTAGGTATTGTTGTTTATTTTAATATTAAACAAAAAAAGTTTCATTTAAGCTTTGGTATTTTTTGGTTTTTTATTGGCTTTTTACCCATGACCGGAATTATTCCAGTTAATTCATTTTTGTTAGAACACTGGCTTTATTTGCCTTCTATCGGATTTTTTCTTTGTCTGGCTGTAATTATTCAGTATTTTTGGCTAAAATATCCGCATATAAAAAAATTAATTGTCATTTTTTTGACAATTATAGTATTTATTTTAATGGGTTTAACTTTAAAGCGAAACATTGACTGGCAAAATCCAATTGTTTTTTATAATAACATCCTTAAGTATAACGAAGGAACAGCTAGAGTACATAATAATCTAGGCATGGCTTATGCTGATAAAGATGATGTAATCAACGCGGAAAAGTATTATTTAAAAGCAATTGAAACAAGCGATCAATATCCCCAGGTTCATTATAATTTAGCCAGATTATATTTAGAAGAAAAAGAACAAGAAAAAGCGATTGAACATTTGGAAAAAAGTATTGAAATTAATCCTGATTTTTTCTTTTCATACCAGCTTTTAGGCGATATTTTTAAACAACAAGGAGAAATAGAAAAAGCCCAAGAATATTATCAAAAAGCCAAAAATATTCAGTATTATTAAAACCGATATTTTATTAAAGTCCAGATTGCCCTTAATCCATCTCTGTATTTTATTTTTTTACCTTCTTTTCTAGGAAAATAACTAATAGGAACTTCTTTAATCACAATTCCTTTTTTAATGATTTTTGCTGTAATTTCTGGTTCCCACTCAAATCTATTACCATTAATCTTTATTGATTTAAGTAATTCAGCGTCAAAACATTTATAACAGGTTGGTTCATCGGTTAGATGAGAACCATATAAAATATTGGTTACTAAAGTAACCAGACGCCCGCCCAAAAAAAATATAAAACTACTATGAGTTTTATTTTTTTTATTCAATTCCCGACTGCCATAAACTACTTTAACTTGATTTTTTAAAATAGGTTCAGCACATAATTTAATGTCTTCAGGATTATATTCAAGGTCAGCATCTTGAACAATGACAATATCACCGGTTGAATGTTTAAGCCCCTTTTTAAAGGCCGCTCCTTTTCCTTGATTTTTTTCCTGACGAATTACTTTTAAATCTTTTTGTTTTTTTAATATTTCAAATGTTTTATCTGTACTGCAATCATCAACAACAATAATTTCTTTTTCTACATTAGGAATTTCAATTACTCTAACTTTGTCTAAAAGCTTTTCAATAGTTGATTCCTCATTATAAGCAGGAATAATAATTGATAATTTAGTCATGGTTAATTAAAAAACAATTTTCTTTTTTAAAATCCCCCACTCTTGTTCTTTCTAAATCAGCTAAATAGCCGCCAGTTTTTAATTTTTTCCCAATATCTCTGGCTAATGACCTAATATATACTCCTGGACCAGTAATAATTTTTAATTCAAGATACGGCCATTTGTATTTTAAAATTTTTATTTGCTTTATTTCCACCAACCTCTTTTTTAAAACCACTTTTTTGCCTTGACGAGCTAATTTATAGGCTGGCTGACCGTGAATCTTAATGGCACTGAAAATAGGCGGAGTTTGATAGATTTTTCCTTGAAATTCAGGAATAATCCATCTAATTTGGCTCAACAAAGGGATATTTTCAACATTCACTATTTTTTTATCCCCTTCTTCATCATCAGTAGTACTATTTACTCCTAATTTAATTTTAGCAATATATTCCTTTTCTTTTTTAACAATACTATTTAATTTTTGACAAGCTTGTTTGCCAACACCAATAACTAAAACACCAGTTGCCAAAGGGTCTAATGTTCCAGCATGGCCAATTTTTTTAGTCTCGCTAAATCCTCTTAATTTTCTAATCACATCAAAAGAAGAAATGCCTTTTGGTTTAATTATCCCAATAATTCCTGGTTTTATTTCTTTCATAAACTATTGCTTATTTTAACAAAAATGTTATTAACTGAAAACCCTTTAAGAAATAAAAAATAACAAAACCTCACTCAAAACAGGGTGAGGTTTTGCTATTAATTTAAAATAAAGATTACCGGGTTACTGTAATCGTATCTAACTCATCACCAGGAGCCGCAACGGTAATTCTACCCGTAGCTGCCTGCATAACAGTATAGCCAGTTGTATAGTTACTGCAATCAGTAAAACCTGCTCCAGAAGTTGAAGGGTCAAAAGGAAGAGCCGCTAAATAAGTGGTTACTAAACAATCACAGAGATCAACATTTCCTGCTGCAACAGTACTGGTGATATACGAAGCAGCAGCTGGCAAGGCATCACAAGTGGTACCTTCAGCAAAACTTCCTTTGTTATCAACCATTCTTTGATGAACAGAATTAAGAATAGCATTAACATCACTCCATCGTTGAGCATCTCTTGCTCTTTGAAACTGACGAGCTGGATTAATAGCAATAATAACAATAGCGGCTAAAATTGCGATAATTCCAACGGCAATGAGAATTTCAATGAGAGTAAAACCTTTACGTGATTTAGTCATAATTTTAATTTAATTAATTTATTCTATCTTTAAAACATAAGTGGCAGAAAGCCATCCCTCAATATCCTTATCTATTCTTATTTTATACCATTCCCCTTGTTCTTGCAATAGTGGATAACTCTCTCCAGGATAAACTTTAGTCACAATATCATATTCAGACCCAGGACCTTTTCTTACATTTAAACGACTAATACCTTGATTAATAATAACCTGGATAGTTTTTTCTTCAACCTTTTCTTCCACTACTTCTTCAGGGACTAGTTCTTGTTCAATTACCTCTTCTCCACTTATTATTTCTTCTTCAACAACTTTAATTGGTTCTAATTCTTTTTTTTCAGGAATAATTTCTTCGTTTATAAAAATTTTCTCGGCAAGATTTGAAAAACGCGGTTTTTGAGGTGTATAATTAATAATCACCCAACCAAGAAAAGCTAAAGATGCCAAGGGAAAAACATAACCAAATATTTGAAAAAGCTTATTTTCCTGTGTTTCTGCATTAAAAAAATATTTTTTAGTTTTAATTTTTTGAGGTAATAAATTAATTTCTCCTCTTTTACCACCCTGACGTGATTTAAGAGCTAAACCGATAGCCGTGTTGTAAAGAATAGAAGACCCTTTTAATTGTTTGGTAATTACTGATTTGCCCAGACTAACCTTTTTCTCAAGTTTGGAAGAAAGATAAGAGACAATTTCTGGTATTTGAGCTGAACCACCGCTTAAAATAATTTCGTCTATTGGTTCATTATAGTAATCAAGAATATTTTTTATTTCATCAATAATTGGTTGAAGTTCTTTTTCTAAAATAGATTTAACAGTGCTTTTTTCTAATAAACCTTTGTCTCTTTTTAATTTTTCTGCCTGTTCTGAAGATTCTTTTAATTCTTCTTCAATCGCCTGAGTAAAATGATTACCAGCCACAGGAACTGTTGAAGTCCATCTTAATTGTTTGTTTTTACCAAAAATACTAATATTTGTTGTCCGAGCCCCTAAGTCAACAATCATCAAACTGTTAACTGGTTTTAAGTCTGACAATAAAGCCCGAGCCAAAGCTAATGATTCTATCTCAAAAACAACTGGTTTTAATCCAGCCAAGGTTAAAACTTCAATATAGGTATCAATAATATTTTTAAAAACAGCGACATATAAAACAGACTGCTGAGATGATTTCGCAGGAGAGGAAATTGTTTGACAGTCCCAATATATTTCTTCTTGGTTTAAAGGAATGATTTTGGGCGCTTCTAAGGCAATGGCATCTTTTAAATTAGTCTTTTTAAGCCCTTTAGGAATCTTAAAAACATGAATAAAAATCTTTGATTCTGGCAAAGATAAAACAACCTGACTTGTTTTTATTTTTGTTTTAGCAACAAGCTCTTTAAGGTTCTTAGTTAATTTTTTCTTATCTAGGATAAGACCATTCTCAATTATGCCTGGCTCTAAGATTATTCTAGAAAAAGTTTTTACTTTTACTTTTGAACTAAGCTCAAGAAGCTCAATTGAAAAATCAGAGATATCTAAACCAAAACCTGTTTTTGAAAATTTACCCATAAGTTTAATTTAAAACTCGGAAACCTCTTGCCAAGAACTGATTACTATAGAGGGATTAATTTCTTGTATTATAATTTTAATCTTTCTAGTCTTATTAGCAATGGTACCAGTAACCTTAACTGTTCTATTTTCATTACCGCTTCCTTCAGGTAAATAAATATAACAACTGCCATCATCAATATCTAAAGTTTCGTCACCAGCATAATTTATATTATTCTTTAGTCTTTCCAAAGCATATTCAGCACAAGCATTAGCCAAATAATAAGATTGAGTAGATTGATCTTCAATTAAACCCATGTCTGTTTCAGAAATACCAAAAAGACCAGCACTAGCCGCGATTAATAGTGTTACGGCTGAGATAATAAGAATAGTAATTAATGCAATATATGCTTGTTGATGTTTCATATTATTCACCTGTTAAAGAAACAGTGGTAATTAAATCAATTGAGGCGTTATATTCTGGTTGTGTTCCAGTATTATTATAATCCAAAGTCATTTCTATCCTGATTGTTCCCGGCGTATCAGCGTAAGAAAGATTAGTAAAATCAAGATTAGAAACTAAAACTTGATCAGCAGTTAAAGCATAAGGACCGTCTATTCCTTGAGTTAAAAGAATCTGATCATTTAATAGCTCAAATATAGTGGGATTTAAACTAGTATCAGACATAATCAAAGATAAGGTGTCGGCTGATTCTCCAGCTATTGGACTATTAATTCCAGAAGCGGCTTTTATCTCCCGGGTAATTATTTCCATGGCCAAACGCCCATTTTGTTGAACCTCTCGAACACAAGCGCTTTTAACACTTCCTTTAATAATACTCCAAGTAAAAGCGCCAGCCACAACTAAGAGTCCCGCCACAATACCAAGATAAATAAGCAGTTCAATTAAGGTGAAAGCATTTGAACATTTGAACATTGGAACCCCAGTAGTAGAACGCTTCGCGTTCACTACGGGGCAGGCATTGGAACATTTATTTCTTTTCATTTTTTTAATCCTTTAATTTAAAAATCCTAAATTATTCTGAATAATATAAAATTATATCTTCAAGAACTGGTGTAGTAGAACCATCACCAGTGAAGAATGTTCTGTATTGGGCCCATTGTGTTCCAGTTGCCCCAGGATCAGTAATAATTGCTTGTGATAAAACAGTATAATAAGTATTAATAGTCCCGTCCGAGCCTACCCAAATGGCAGAAGAAAGATTTGCTTCAGTATTAGCTGTACGAAACTGAAATTTAAGAGCTCCATTACCACTTTCAATCCAAAAAATATTATTCCAAGAAGTATCTGCTTGTCCTGTATCATAAACAGAGGAAGTAAAAATACCCCATTGAGAATAATTATTAGGCAATTCACTAGATCCGACAATCTGAAGCTCTAGACTATTATGTTTAGTGGCTAAATAAACATAATCACCATCAAAATCAATCCCTTTAGCATCACCATCAAGGGCAAGAGTCCCATAAACTACCGGGTTAGCCAAAATAGTAATATCAATTATTTGAAACTCTGCATTATCCTCATCAGTAGCTAAATAAGCATAATTATCCGAAACAGAGACTTTATTAATATTAGTGTTCAAGTTTAAATGACCCATTAAGCTAGGATTAGCAGGTGTTCCAACATCTAAAATATAAAATTCAGGATTTATTCCTGACGAAGAGTTTACTTTAGTGGTTAAATAAGCCGTATTGCTATTAACAAAAATATCTGTGGCGTCATCATTATCATCAGTATTATATGTCCCATCAATACTTAGATTAAGCGGATCTGTAATATCAACAACAATTAATTCTTGGTCATCATTACCAGTAGCTACATAAGCATAATTTCCAGAAACATAAACAGCAAAAGCGTCAGCATTTAATTCTAAATCCCCTACTTGAGTTTTAGGTAAATTTTCAGGATCAGAAACATCAATAATAAAAAATTCTGAATCGTTTTTATCTTTATGCGTAACTACATAAGCATAATCTCCAGAAACAAAAACGTCATAAGCATTATCATCACCAGGTGTGTCAAAGAAATCAACCTTATTAGGATTATCTTTATTAGTTATATTAATAACCATTAATTCTTCATCATTATCATCTGTAGTAATATATGCATAATTTCCAGAAACAAAAACACTGTTAATGTCATCGCCCAGATCAAGTAACCCCCTTAAATCAGGATTGGCCGGGTCAGAAATATTAAAAATTAAAAATTCAGGGTCTGTTCCAAAATCTTCTTCAGTAACCACATAAGCATAATTTCCAGAAACAACAACATCATTGGCATCATCATCCCCAATAATATTAGCTGTGCCGGTTATTTGGGGATTAATCCAACCACCTTGAGCACCCCTGAGTATTTCAATCTCGTAATCATTATTTGTTGTTCCAATATAAATATGAGCTCCATGAGCAACAATGGTATAAACATAATTTGAACCAGTTAAATCAATAAAACCAGATTCTGTATAAGTATTTAAATCAATAATAATTACCTCTTTATCTGCATTATCAGTACCTACGTAAGCCGAGTCACCATAAATAAAAATTGTTTCCACGTCATCGCCTCCTAAGTCAATAGAATTAATTTCAGTAATTATTCCTTCAGGATCAGTAATGTCTAAAGCATAAAATTCTGCTTCACCACTACTTTCCCTACCCATGTAGGCGATATCGCCAACAATTTGAATAGAAGTCATATCACCATTGCCAGCAATATCAAAAGTATTTACTTCAGTAATGTCAGTTAAACGAACAACAGTTAATTCTTTATTATTCCCTTCAGTGGCTAAATAAGCATAACCATCAGAAATATCCATTTCATTAATGGTTGCTCCAATTTCCAATGAACCTAATTGGGTAATTTCTCCTTCAGGGTTTGAAACATCTAAAGCATAAAATTCTTCTTGATTGTTTACATTGGTTACTAAATAAGCAATATCATCCACAACAAAAACATTAAGTCCATTCACATTAACAGGAACATCATATTGATTAATTAAAGTATAATCAGTTAAACGAACTACCATTAATTCAGCATTATTAGCATCGCTAGCAATATAAGCATAATTTCCAGAAACATAAATACTGCGAGCATCATCACCTAATTCAGTTCCTAACTCTGTTGATCCTAATAATGTAATATTTTCATTACTATTATCAGAAATATCTAAAACAAAAAATTCTTTTTCACCGCTACCACCATTATTCATAGTAATAACATATGCAATATTATTATCAATAAAAATGTCTCGAATATCACCATTAGCATCTGCGTTAAAATTAGTAAGAACAGAAGCGTCATTCCAATCACCAACTAAAGACAATTTTACCTCACCATCACCTGTTTCAGTTGTTTGAACACTGTTTCTCTTGCCCAAATTAAAATCTGTTAAAAGTGTTTGCAGCCAATTATGACTGACTAAATTTGTTGAATAAGTGACCAAAGTTACGGTTTGAGGACGAGCACTTGTTAATTGCCAAGTTACTTCAGAAGTAATTTTTCTACAATTTGTATTACAATTAGCATCTTCTTCAATAGTTATTACTCTTCGTCCTTGAGTTAATTGATCACTAAAATCATCTTCTGTCCCTTGAAAGACCCAATTTCCATCAGAAATAGTTAAGCCATGTTCACCCAATATTAAATCTTCCCAATTATTATCACTAATAGAGATAGCAGCTTCAATTCCCTCTTTGGCCAAAAAAGTTGCTTGAGTTCTTTCTCCACCGGCGCGATCAGCAATATATGTATCAAGACTTAAAAAATTAATCGCGGTTACAACTAAAACAAAAACGCCAAGGGCGATTAATAACTCAATTAAACTTTGGGCTTTTTGATGTTTCATTTTTTAGGATTCAAAATTAATTCTGCCAGCCTCATTAATGTTAATTATTTTTGTTTCTATGCCCTGGGTTAAAACAATATCATTACCAGTGCCAGTTAGGGTTGGCTTGCCTTTAGCTTTAGAAAACAAGACTTCTGAAACACCACTGAATAAAATACTATTACTAATCTCAAATATTTCTTCATCTGTTCTGTCATCATAAGAATCACCTTGAAATAAAGAGTACTGGCCAGTTTGACCAGAGCCAACATAAACACCAAAATTGTTATCACTCTGTGATAAAGCTTTTAATTGGGCTCTTCTTAAAGCTTGAA
>JAHIMV010000078.1 GCA_018896315.1 Patescibacteria group bacterium
CCAAATTTTTTCTTCTACTTCTTCAATTGACAAAAGTTTTCCTTTTTTCACACATTCAACTGTAGTAAATTCCTTGGGGAACAATTTAACTACCTCACAAAAAACTTTTTCTGCCTGTTTAATATGAGAAATATCCTGTTCATGGATATCTCTTTTTTTACACCCTAAATATTCGCGTTTTCCCTTATTGTCAACCAAAGAATAAGCGATTTCGGCTGGCACATGCAAGAAAATATTAATATCTGGCTTAGGCAAAGATAAAATTTTATACTCTAGCTCATTAACCCATTTAAAAAATCTTTCTCTCCCTATCTTATCTTTTATTTTAACGCCTTGATGTCCTAAATTAGAACCAACATATCGATTAGAAAGCACTATTTTCCCCTGCTTCAGCCATTGTTTAATTTTAGAAGAAGCAGCAAATCTATCTAAGGCATAAAAAAGAGAAGCCCTATAAGCTCCTACTTCTTCCCAACTGCCATAATTACCTTTTAAATATTGTTCAACAAAATATGAAGATGGTTTTCCATAACGAGGAAAATCCAAAGTCCGCACGTCAATTTTCTGCTTTTTTAATCTGGCTAATAAATGCCGAAATTGAACTGTCTTACCTGAACCATCAATCCCTTCAAGAACGATAAAAACACCTTTTTTACGTAACATAATCTTAACTTATGACTACAAACTAATTTTAATGCCTGGTCCCATTGTTGAAGATAAAACAATACTCTGAATAAACGCTTTTTTCACTCCTCCTGGTTTAGTTTTATTCACCGCATCTAAAAATGCCTCTATATTGTCCTTAATCTTATCTTGAGTCCAAGAAATTTTACCAACAGGCTGATGAAGATTTGCCCCAGCATCATTTTTAAAACTAATTTTTCCTTTTTGTAATTCTTTAATAGTTTTTTTGATTTCTGTTGTTACAGTGCCAGTTTTTGGATTGGGCATTAATCCTCTAGGTCCTAAAATTTTGGCAATCTGGGTTAGATTCTTCATTAAATCTGGCTCAGCAATTGCCAAGTCAAAATCACATTTATTAGTTGTTTTAATTTTTTCAATTAACTCTGTTCCTCCTACTAAATCAGCTCCTGCTTCTTTTGCTTCTTTTTCTTTATCTGGACTAACAAAAGCAGCAATTCTTTTTTTCTTAACCGTACCACTAGGTAAAGATACTATTCCCCTAACTTGCTGTTCTGTTTTTCGCGGATTAATACCCAAACGAATATGAAGTTCAATCGTCTCATCAAATTTAGTTAAAGGATTTTCCTTAATAAAACTTATTGCCTCTTCTAATGTATACGTCTTATCTTTGTTAATTTTTTCTTTAATTGTTTGATATTTTTTACTGCGCATATGCCAAATTTGTTAAAATTGGGGATCTGAAAGATTCCAATTTGGAACCTTTGGTTTCAAATTTCAGAGCGTAGCGAATTAAATTTTATTAGAAATTTGAGCACCCTGTTAAATGCCGCCCTGCGGCAATTTCGCTAAAAGCGAAATTATTTAACAGGGTAAAGGTTTTCTGACAAAAATTTCTGCAGTTTCGACAAGCTCAACCTTAAAATTTTTGAGAAAACTCTTTAATCAACTACTTCTATCCCCATTTGTCGAGCCGTTCCTTCGACCACTTTTACAGCTTGATTAAGATTGTCAGTATTCAAATCTGGTAATTTTATTTTAGCAATTTCTTTAACTTTTTCTTTGCTGATTTTACCAACTTTCTCCTGTAAAGGCTTTCCAGAGCCTTTTTCAAGGTTAGCCGCTTTTTTAAGTAAATCAGCAGTTAAAGGAGTTTTTAAAACAAAACTATAAGTACGATCTTCATAAACTGTAATTTTAACTGGAATAACATTCCCTACTTGTTTTTGGGTTTTGTCATTAAATTGCTTGCAAAATTCGGCAATACCAAGTCCGTGTTGTCCTAATGCAGGGCCAACTGGAGGGGCTGGATTAGCTTGTCCAGCAGGAATTTGTAATTTAATTATTGTTTTTACTTTCTTTGCCATAATTTTCGAAATTTATAAGTTACTCGTAACGAAATAAATTTCGTTACAATTATGAGCACCCTGTTAAATGCCCCCCTGCGGCAATTTCGCTAAAAGCGAAATTATTTAACAGGGTAAAAGTTTTCTAACAAAAATTTCTACAGTTTCGACAAGCTCAACCTTGAAATTTTTGAGAAAGCCTTTTAAAGTTTTTTAAGTTGTAAAAAGTCTAATTCTGCTGGTGTTTCTCTACCAAAAACAGTAATTAAAACTTTGACTCTTCCCCTTTCTTCATCCACTTCTGAAATTTTACCCTCAAATCCCTTGAAAGGCCCATCAATTATTCTTACTGGTGAACCAGGATCAATATCAATCTTATATTTTGGCTCCTCTACTCCTATTCTCTTTTGAATGGATTTTACTTCTTCTTCAGCTAAAGGAATTGGTGTAGTCCCAGAACCAATAAATCCAGTTACACTAGGCGTGTTTCTAACTAAATACCAAGAATCGTCTGTAACATCCATTTCTATTAAAACATAACCGGGAAAAATTTTTTCCCTAATTACTCGACGTCGTCCATTTCTTATTTTAATTCTTTTTTCCGTAGGCACAATGATCTGAAAAATCCTGTCAGACATGTTCATTGAATCAACGCGTTGACGAAGATTTTCTGCTACATTCTCTTCATAACCAGAATAAACATGAATAGCATACCAACGCCGACCTTCTTTTTGTATTTGTTTAGGCATATGCCAAATTTGTTAAAATTTTAGAGCGTAGCGAATTAAATTTTATTAGAAATTTGAGCACCCTGTTAAATAAAAATCTTTGATTTTTAATTTGCTTTGCAAATTATTTAACAGGGTAATGATTTTGTTGCTGAAAAATTTTCGCCTCTCGACAAGCTCAAGGCTTGATTTTGTCAGACAAAATCATTAAATCACTAATTGTAAAGCCTTGGTTAATATAAAATCTACAATTCCTAAAAAAGCAGCAACAACCAAACTAATAGCAATTACTAAAAGCGTATGACGAATTGCTTCTTGTTTTGTCGGCCAACTCACTTTTTTAAGCTCAATAATTGAATTCTTAATGTAGTTAGTTAATTTGTTTAACATAATCAATTTCTAAAAAAGACCGCTCAGGTCCTTATTATTTATAATAATAACATATTCCCTGAAAAAACGCAAGAGCCGTATTCATTGGAACATTGGAACAAAATTCATTTGAACATTTGAACATAGAGATTAAGATACAAGAAACAAGATACAAGATACAAGATACAAGATACAAACAAATTACAAATTCCAATATTCAATATTCAAACTGTTTGGTTATTCGGTTATTGATTATTGGTTATTGTCCTAGACCCGTTCCTAAACCCGTTCCTAGACCCGTTAGGTCGGACTAGGGCCGGGACGGACCTAAGGGTTTGGTTATTGTTTCTTGGTTATTGTATCTTAAATTATGTTCTCATGTTCTCATGTTCTCATGATTTTAAACATCCAAGTTCTTAACACCCTGAGCATGGGTTTGAATAAACCTTTTGCGTGATTCAACTTCACGGCCCATTAAGGTTTCAAAAATTTCATCTGTTTTAGCCGCATCAGTAATTTCTACCTTCATTAAAATACGGTTTACCGGGTCCATGGTAGTTTTAAAAAGTTCTTCTGGATTCATTTCTCCTAAACCTTTGTAACGTTGGATGCTTATTCCTGTTGCTTTTTCTGAACTTTCTTCTTTTTCTTCTTTACCTATCTGTTTTACTTTAAATCCTTTGTCCTTGCTTTGAGTTTTTGGTTTTTTTCTTTTTAAAACCTCGTCTTTTTCTTTATCGGAATAAACATACTGTATTATTTTGCCTGATATAAGGCGATATAAAGGAGGTCGAGCAATATAAAGATATCCTTGTCTAATTAAATCTGGGAAATAACGATAAAAAAAGGTTAATAAAAGAGTGCGTATATGCATTCCATCAGAATTATGTAAAAGAAAACCTCCTGTACCTGCTATAAAATTCTGATTGCCAGGAACGGAAAAATCATAAACCATTTTATCTTCTGTCTTGATTTTCTTAATATTTTTAACTTTAATAGCTAAAAAATCTTTAGATATTGACAATATAGACCTTCCATATTTATACTTGCCCACGCATTTGTCTAAATTAATATTGTCCAAGTAGCTCTTTAGTTTTCTTGCTCGCTTATGATTTTTCCAGATATTATAAGTTTTACAAAAATAATCATAAGTTGAGACGTGTATATCATAACGCGGCCAATTGGATTTAAAAACCTTGCCACTAGATATATGCGACTTGCCCAAACGTTCGCCAAATGAAGGTAAAATTCCCAGCTGCCTATAAAGAAAAACTATGCCATTGGCCAATTTAGAAGAAGTAGTAGTATGTCCAAAAATTGCTTTTATTTTTTTCCTGTCTTTAATTCGCTGAGTGGAAACAATTATGTGGCCATCGCTATGAAGCAATCCTTCAAGTAATGCTTGGCGAATATTATTTTTTGCATTAAAGAAAATGTCAGGAATAAATTTCTCAAAAGCTTTTTTATTCAATAACCCAAGATAAACTAATAAAAGTTTAAAAGAAAAAGAATGAAAATGTAAATTATGCCATGTCTTGCATTTTTCCATAACTGGCTTTGCTTTAAACTTGCTTTCAATAATTTTAGAAATTCTAGGACAATAATATTGTTTATCGTTCCCCAAAGCCAAAGTAAATCGATTCGGACTATTTTTTTCCGGACTACTCCATCCATCACCTAAATAAAATCCTATAAAATAAGCCAAATCCTTATCTATCTTAAACTTAGTTTTTATTTCATTAGTATGACCATTTAGATAAAATTTGGCGTCTTTGGGAAATGGAACACTTATAAGCCAATCTTTTATTGGTATATACAAATTATAATTCAAATCTTTTATATTTATATTAAGCTGCGATAAATACAGTTTAAGCTTTTCATACCTAGGCATCACATTATCAATTTTCTCTTCCCACTGCTCTAAAATCGTCCAATATAAACCTGTTAACTGGCCCATTTTTTTTCTAGAAATCCCTTTTTCTTTTCTTAATTTTTTAAGTTTTTTCCATGTCTTTATAGATATGTTTATCCAGCTCTGGTCAGGTATATGATTTAGCTGGCTCTTTTTAATCTTTATGGAAATGTTATCTTTTCCGCAATTTAAAAGAGTATCACGTAAATCAATATTTATGTCCTTTTTTTCTGTTGGAAAATTCCTCGGCGTAATCAAATAATCCCCTATTTTCACTTTATCTCCTTTTTCTGTAGTAAATTTTCCATCTCTATAAACATAAACGCTATGGCAAGAAGTTACTTTTATTGGATAACCACAATAGGTCTTTAATTGATAAATGTCTGTCCGTTTAGGATGGGTAATGGCCTGATAAATGTCTTTTGTTTCCAGCTTACCAGGATTTCCTTGACAAGTCATTACTTGATAATCATTAGTATCTTGGCAATTATTAATAAACGGTCCTACTTCGCTATAAAAATACTCTTTCTTTTTTTTGTTAAAGACCATTATGGGCGTATCTCCTGTAACGCTGTCAGCATCGGCCATGATAATAATTTTATGATAACGCAACTTACTAATATCAAATTGCTCCCCTATATTTGTCCCCAAAGCAATCACTAAAGATTTTAACTCTTGATTAGCTAAAATTTTATCTAATCTTGCTCTTTCTACATTAAGTACTTTTCCTCTTAAGGGCAAAATGGCTTGAAAATTTCTATCCCGTCCCATTTTACAACTACCACCGGCGCTGTCGCCCTCAACTATATATAACTCACATTTTTCTGCTTCTTTTGAAGAACAATCTGCTAATTTGCCAGGTAGGGCCAAGCTGTCTAAAACGCCTTTTCTTAAAACTGCTTCCCTGGCTGTTCGCGCTGCTTCTCTGGCTCGGGCTGCTAAAAGACATTTTCCTACCATTGCTTCACCATCACGAGGATTTTCTTCTAAAAAGATTTTTAAAGCATTTGAAAAAACTGTGTCTACGGCGGAACGAGCTTCATTATTCCCTAATTTTGTCTTGGTCTGTCCTTCAAATTGAGGATTAACCAAGCGCACGCTAATCACAGCAGTTAATCCCTCTCTCACATCATCACCAGTCAAATTTTTATCTTTTTCTTTCAAATATTTTTTTTCTCTAGCATAATTATTTAAAATTCTAGTTAAAGCTGTTCTAAATCCAACTACGTGAGTTCCTCCTTCAGGAGTATAAATATTATTAGCAAAACCCAATAAAATTTCCTTATAATCATCAGTGTATTGAAAAGCAATTTCAACTGAAATATCGTTATTATCTTTCCTAATATGGAAAATTTTACTTTGCCTTGGAGAATTACCTCGATTTAAATAACGGACGAAAGAACTAATTCCTCCTTCAAAGTAAAAAGTATGCGATTTGGTTGAATCTTTTTCTCTTTTGTCATAGATTTTTATTTTAATTCCCTGAGTTAAATAAGCTTGCTGACGTAAATGGGAAATAATTTTTTCCCAATCAAATTCAATTTTATCAAAAACTTCTAGATCTGGTTCAAAAGTAATAATTGTCCCAGTTCCCTTGGCTAGACCAACTGCCCTCACCTTTTTTAAAGGTTTCCCTTGTTTATACTCTTGCATCCATAACTTGCCTTCACGCTTTACTTCAGCTTTAAGATAAATAGATAAAGCATTAACAACAGAAACTCCTACTCCATGCAATCCGCCAGACACTTTATAAGCGCTATCTCCAAACTTGCCTCCGGCATGCAATTTAGTCATTACCACTTCTAAGGCTGAACGGCCAGTTGGCTTATGAATATCAACCGGGATACCCCGGCCATTATCACTAACTCTTACCTGATTTTTAGGTAAAAGCTCAACTTCAAGTTCGTTACAAAAGCCACCAATTGCTTCATCAATCCCATTATCTGTTACCTCAAAAATCATGTGATGCAAACCTCTTGAACCAGTTGAACCAATATACATGGCTGGGCGTTTGCGTACTGGAGCTAATCCTTCTAATACAGTAATATGTTTTGCTCCATAAGTATCTTTGGTTGATTTCTTTTTATTAAGATGCTTTTTATCGCTTTTTCTCTTTATTACATTTGACATATCAATTCATTTTAGCAATATAACAACCTCTCCTCACTCACCCCGCCTCTGGCGTGATAAGCTCGTCGAGAACGTTGAAATTAAATTACTATTGCATAAATATTAAAGTAATTTAATTATAACATTTTAACAATTTAACATATTATTCCCCGTGAACGGGAAAATTTTAAAGGTAGTTTTGTTTAATTGTTAAGTTGTTAGGTTGTTTAATTGATCTTATTATACCAAAACTGATAAATAAAACAACTCTAAAATTCCTTATTTTTAGCTTTAAAAAGGGTATAAAACAGGGGTTGACAAATTTCAAAAATCTGCTATACTTACAATATCTTAATAAGATTTCTTTCAAATTTAGAGACAACAAATAACAAAAAAAAGGAGGAAAGTCTCATGAACAAAAATGAAAGGCTTATTATCAGCATCGTGATCATTCTCTTGGTAATTTGCGTCGGTCTCATTACTATCTTCTCTGCCTCGGCAAGCGACGTTACTGCCTTATCGGTCCGGGTTGACACTTTGTCAACCGAAATGTATGCCTATGTTGATCTGAAAGTAAATCCTGTTGAAAAACGTGTCACCACCGTGGAACTCAGAGTTGATACAGTAGAAGCCGACACGGATTCACTCCGTATGGATGTTGATCTAAACGCCAGAAACATCCAGTTTCTCCATAATGAGATGAGAGATCTTGGTAAAAGACTGGCAGAAACCCGACGCCTTGCCGAGGTGCATGGAATGAAGACCAATGACCTTTCTGAAACAGTTGCTAAAGCTGCCTATGGTTCAGCCTGGGCCAACTCTGGTAAAGTCGTGTGGGGCAAATATGTCATATCTGGTGACCAAAAATATTGGGACCAGATCATTGCTCGCCTGACCCCGGAGCAAATGCAGAAAATTCTGAAAATAGAGAAAATGGAAAAAAGACTTGCTGTGTTGGAACAAAAAAAAGCTATAACAGAAAAGAAAACAACAGTTGCGAAAAAGCCTACACCGAAACAAAAATAACATCTGGTTATTAAAATATGGGCTGAACAAATGTTCAGCCCTATATTTTTTTATTTATTAAAATTTCTGAAAATTCCAAAAATCAGCTCTCTGTAATTAATTTTTTCCCTGAAAGTGGAGTTGCTACCTTTGCAAAAAATCTGCTTGAAATACTTTATCTCCAAAATAACCTATATCAAAACCTTTTTTAATTATGTTCCCCTCTGGATCTTGCATACTAAACATTGCTCTTCCGTCCACATTTTGCGCCCAAATAGTATTCCCTTCAATAATGCCCTCTGCATTAGATGGTGGCTGAAATCCAATATCGTTATCAAATTTTATAATCTTATAATCTTTTGATAAATTTAACATAGTTTCTAAACTCAAATCAGTTGATTTGGTTAAATTTAGATGATCCCGAGCGTCAAATAATTTATTAACCTCATCTATACTTAAATCTTTATGTTCTGATACAAAATTTGATAGTTCTACAAATTGAGGACTATTTTCTGCAATATTATACAAGGTAGCTATATCCTTTATATCGCTTATTTCTGCCATTTCAGTAGTAGGATATTCTACAGTTTTCCCTTCTGACCCCGCCTTGAATAGCTCTTTAGGTGTTGTTGGTGGTTTATTAGGAACTGATTCAGGAATTTCCTCCGGAGACTGACCAGCCACAGGTTTAGGTTTAACTAATTCTTCTTTAAGGTCTTTTATTTTTTCTTGGGTTTGTTTTATTTGTTTATCTATTTCAGCTTCTGACTCAGGAGGAACTACTGGTGCTGTTTCTGGTTGTTCAGTTGATGAAGGAACCACTGTCTCTGTAACACCTTGTTCCGGTGTTATAGGTCCTCCTTTATGCAAGCCTTTTTGAATCGCTTCTTGAG
>JAHIMV010000079.1 GCA_018896315.1 Patescibacteria group bacterium
ACAACAAACAAAAAAGGGCAGCTATACTGCTCTTTTAGCTTAGACAGTGTAGACACCGAGTGTCTACAGATTTAACTTGGTGGTAGGGGTAAAATATTCCCATTGACTACTAATTGGAAAACCCCACTCTTTAGGTAAATCTCCATGAAAATCAGAGCCGGCAGTAATTATTAATCCTAATTCTTTAGCCACTTTTTGCCAATGCTCTATTTCTTGCCAAGAATGATGAGAAGAAATCGCCTCAACTCCATCTAAACCCATTTTTTGCAGCTCAAAAATTAAATTATCATCTTTCCAAAAAAGTTGTTGTCCTGGATGGGCCAATACTGACTGTCCGCCAGCACTTTTAATTAATTTAATTGCTTGTTCAATTGAAATTTCTGTTTCTGGGCAAATTGATTTTTTGTTTCTTATAAAATATTTAACAATAATTTCTGTAATTGGAATAATTTTCCCTTCAAACCAATTAAAATCTTTTTTTATTCTTTCCCAATTTTTGGGATGTTTTACAAGTGGATTAGCTAAATGAACCAACCCTAAATAAGAGGATTCTGTATTAAAAACTTCTTTTTCGTTTATTTCCCAGCCTTCATTTTGTAAAATTTTAATTGCTTTTTTAACACGGGGTATTCGCTGAGCTTGAAGCTCTTTTAAAACTCTGTTTAACTCTTTGTTTTTTAAATCAAAACCATAGCCTAAAAGATGAAAGTTTTTATTTTGATAATTAGTATAAATTTCTACTCCTGAAAGGAGTTTAAGTCTTACCTTTTTTCCTTCTTTTAAAAATTCCTCAACCCCATCAATGGTATTATGATCTGTTAAACTAACAAAATTAAAACTATTCTCTTTTAATTTTTTAACTAAATCCTTTGGCGAATAAATACCGTCTGAATAATAAGAATGAAAATGTAAATCAATCATAAAAAAATCAAAAATTAAAAATCAAAATGGAAAATGACAAATTAAAAATCAAAATTATTTTTATAAAAAAATTAAATTCCAAGATTCTTGAGCGAAGCGAATAGTTCTTCTAAAAAATATATTATTAAAATGTTCCCAATCCCCAATTACCTGATTACCTAAGTACCTAACCGCCTAAGTGCCTAAATGAATAAGTATATTAAGTTTATGTTGTGCCTCCTTTAATAATTTCTCTATGCCTATGACTTTGCCTTCTTCATCAGGCTCAAGAAAGCTCAAAATAGCAGCCATTTCTAATTTTTTTTGGATTTCAAAATAAAGCAAACGAGCTTTTTCACTTTGAGAAGGGATGTTCTGAAAATAATTCTTTAAAAAACTCTTTCTTATTTTATCGGCTACTGGTAAAAATTCAACGGCGTGATAACGAAACATTGAATCGTTTTGAGCTAAAAATCCACCTATATCTTCTAATGGATCTCCATAAAAACCATAACAAAAATCAATTACTACGAATTGATTTTTTACCCTGTTAAATTGCGGCTTTGCCGCACCGCATTCAGCGGATTTAACAGGGTGAATTTTTATAATATTTCCCCAATGAAAATCACTATGGACTAATCTAAATTGGGATCTATTTAGGAAATAATTACTATTCTTTAATCTAAATCTCCATAATTCTTTTAATAATTTACTAAAAATTGGATAAAATTGAGGGGTACACTTTTTAACCAAGAAAAACCAATGCCGACGTTCTTTTTTTTCTTGTGATAAATCTTTTATTGGCAAAAGACCTGGCTTTTGTTTTAAAGAATGAGCCTTTTTCAACCATTGAGCAATTAAAGGGGTGGCTTTAATAAATGAATTAAATTTCTTTTTAGGAAACAATTCTTCAAAAGAATTTCCAGGAATTTCTGAATAAAAAAGCATATTTAATGGCCTAAAATATTCCATTACTGGAATAACGTTTTCTCCTAATCCTTGTTTTTTTAAGACGTTAGCAATCTTCCATTCTCTCTCTGGCAAATTTTGATATTTGTGAATTCTGGCTCTGATACACTTATTTCCTTTATTAGTAATCAATTCATAATTCAAGCTCATGTTTGTAAATTTGTTACGAAAATTTCTTACTAAATGAATCTTTAAGTCAATCAATTGTTCATTTTTTAATAAAAACTTTTTGTTTCTTTTTTTAAAAAACAAAAACATATATTCTTTATTAAGAATACGTTTAATATTTTTCACTTTCTTTATTCTAACAAAAATCATTTTTTCTTTTTCCAACCTAAAATTTTAAATTTAAATCCTTGTCCCTGAATTGATTTTTTATATGGAACCTTAACCACTAACTCGCCCTTTTTATTCTTTTTAAAAAATACCGGTGCCCATCTTTGACCTTCTGGCAAAACAGCTAACTTTAATGATTTTCCTTGATTAAAATCATGTTGTTTGAGAAATTTTAAAACCTGATTGACCAAGCTTTGAGATTTAACAATTATTTTTATTTTTCCATTTTTATATTCATAAAAACACTGACGAGAATAATGGTATGTTCCTGGTTTGGGAAACTTAATAATGCTCATTGCATCCCAGCCTCTTTCCCCTATCCAATATTCAATGTATTGACTGGGAATTTCACAAAAATAAATATTATTATACTCATCTTTAAAAAACCCTAAAGGATGACCTGTTTTCTTTTTTAATAATCCTGCTTTTATCTCATTTAAAAAATATTTAGGTTGTTTTTGAATAAATTTTCTTTCTTGAAAATTTACAAAATGTTTTTTAGCAAAATCGGAAAATTCTTCTGAAGCATACTCCCAATAATCCTTAAGAGATGGCAAATGCCTTGTTTGGCGCAAATCATCAACTACGTGTAAAACATCATAAATATCTGTCCCATTTTTTAACTTGTAAATTGCGTCCCGCCACTTAATCGCTTTTTCAAATTCTTGGTCTTTGATTGCCTTGTTCATTTCATCTTCAAATTCTAAAACCATGGCGTTGAATTGTCCAGTCATAACTCTTTTTTTATACGGCCTTAACTTAACAGTATCCATGGCTTGACGATAAGCTTGACGAATCTTTCCGCTTCTTTGCCATTGAAAAGCCAAATCAAGTATTTGCCTGTAATATTCTTCTGCTTTATTTTTACTTCTCTTGTTAATATCAGGAATGGAAAAAACTACCTCTTTTAAGACATTGGCTCCTTGTTCAATCATTTCCAAAGACCACCAAGGCTTGGCAGAAGCCCACCAATATTGATCTGACTGTAAAGCACAATCTAATTTTTGACGAATTTCTTTATACCAAGAAACCTGGGAATCAATTTTTTTAACTAAATTAATAACAAAATAAGTAAACTCCCATTGAAGTTCGTGAATTGGATTTTCCGGGTGGTGCCAAAGAGTAAAAGAATGTTCTTTCTTTTTTTCCAACCAAAAATCCTGTTCTTCAGAAGACCAAGTACTATCTCTCACCTCTATTTCTTCATCAACACTAAATTCTTTAATTAAATCTGAAACAAAAACCTTAGAAATTTTTTTATCTTTATATATTTGAAAAAGAAAATTTTCCAAACCCGGACGGTGATGTCCAAAAGTTTCCGCATCCATTACAGTTAAAAGGTATCTGTCCTTTTTTATTTCCTCTTCCCCCATTTCTTGAATAAAAGATTTAAAACTCCGAACAATAGCGGAGAGAATTAAAACGCTCACTCTTTTATCGCGAAAAATAATTTTAAAATCACCCAAATCTTTAATATTGTAAATCTTTTTAAAACCTGTTTTCTTTTTGCTGGCCAACTCTTCAGCGATTATCCAATTAAAACCCATTTCTTTGGCTACCTGAACAACCTTTTTACTATAACCTAACTCTGGAGAAAAAAATCCTTGCGGTTTCCAAGCTTTGCCAAAATATTTCTTATTAGTCTGTTCATTAAGCTTGATCTGTCGTTTGATTTCATCTCTAGGTAAAAGAGGTAAAAAAGGGTGGTATTTAACTCCTCCAGTAAATTGAATTTGACCTCTTTGAGCAAAATCCTTAATTTGTTCAATTAGATCAATATAGCCATTTTGGGCTAAAAGTTCTGTTAAACCAGCATTGATATTAATTGTAATTTTAGCTTTTGGATTAGAGGCCAAACCACTAATAATTTTACGATAACTTTCATTAACAATTCTTTCTAAAATATCTAATTGCTGATTATATGGTTGATAAAAATGTAAAAAATTAGCCCATTTCATATCATAATTTTTTTAATTTTTCTAAACCTGGCAAAACAATATTTTTTAAAGCCGCTTGAGAATACTGATAATCTGGCTTCCAAGACCGTTTGGCAAAATAATGCCAACCAACGCAAGAATGAAGACCTGGCAATGTTTGTTTTAATAAATCCTTAAGTTCTTTATTTTTAAATATTTTTTCTATCCCCCCGTATTTTTTAACTTTTTGCTGAAAAATTTTATCAAATTCTTTAATCAACTCATTCCACTCAATCATTTTTTTTCTACGAAGGAGCCTATGTTTTTGCCAAACTCTGCCATGTTTATTTGGCTGCCACCAAGGAAAGGGATCATTGGGTTTTGATTCCATATCCCAAGAACAAGGCTTAATTTTGGTTATAGGAATTATTTCTGCTTTTTGCCAATTAAATTGACTAGGAAGACGAAAATCAATCTTATCTTTGAGTTTTAAAAAAACACCTATATCTTTGATTTTTTCTTGCCCGCCTAAATTTTTCGAAGAAAAAGTTGGGCGGGTTCTCAACCCTTTTTTTGATCCAGCGTTTTCCCAGTCTCTCATTAAAACAAACTTATTCGTAATTCGTTCAGATTTGTAATTCGTAGGAAAATTCTGCGCAAAGCGCAAATATTCTAAAACATATAAAAATATTTTGGGGGAATGAACCATTCGTCGTATTTGAGCCCAAACTAAATCTTTTGGTAAATATTTTGGTCTCTTAACATATTTGGGCCTCCCTTTATAGTCCTCTGCATTCATAAATAAATCTTTAAACAGAGTATTAAACACTATTGCTCGTTGAATTCCATTATTCCTGCCTGTGCAGGCCTGCCTGTCCGACAGGCAGGCAGGAAATTTAATTTTAATTGGTCCATTAAAATTATATTTCTCAATAGCCTTATCAGGAATTAATAAGATTAAATCAGGAAAAGTTTCATGAATAATCTTTAAAACACGTTGATCAATTGCTCCCTCTGGGGGCCAGAACCAAGTTACTTTGCCAATATGTTTCTCAATAATTTCTTTATCCAAAATGATTTGAATCCTAATTAGATCATTGCTCAGCATTGGCAATATTGGATGAGAATAAGCACTAATACCAACTTCTATGTTCTTTTTTTTATTGGCAATTTTTAAATTATTAATGGTTTTTCCGGCCAAATCTCTAATTGACTTCTCTGCATTTAACCATGTCTCTATTGTCCATCCCTGAAGTTGAATTCCCCGAGGAATTAAGCCTTCCCTCATAGCTAAAGAAGTAGGCAGAAAAATCTGCTGTAAATTTTTTTTTATCCACTTAGGAATAAAAGTTTGTGAATGAAACGGTTGATATCCATGAATTAAATCGTAAATGGTCATTTTAATATTAGAACATTAGAACATTGGAACATGTTTAATTGTTAATTTGTTTAATTGTTTAATTGACTTCTCTGTTCTATCTCCTTAAAAATCTTTTGACATATCTCTTGAATTCTATTTTGCTCTTCTGTCGACATAATATCCTTTAGTAACTCTGAAATTTTAAGAAATCTTTCAACGCCCCGTTTAATCATTCCTGGTCCCCACCAAGGTTTAGCTGATGCCCACCAATATTGATCTGAAGCAAAAGCTTTATCTAAAAGTTTCCTAGCCTCTTTATAATTAGAATTATCCCGAGTATGTTTTATAAAATTAATAAACAAATTAGTTAATTGCCATTGATATTGATGAAGTTGGTTTTCTGGATGCTGCCAAAGAGGATAAGGAATTTTTTTTTGTAAATCCTTAATCTCTGTTGACCAACTTGAAGATAAGGGTTTAACCTCTATTAAAGCTTCATCCTTTAAGATGTCTAAGTATTCAGAATAAGTAATATTTTGTATTTTAGGATTCTGTAAAATCTTTGCCCATAAATCAACTAAATGTTTACGATGATGTCCAAGATTTTCTCCATCAAAAGCAGTAATTAAAAATTTGTCTGACCGACCATCTTTTTTAACCGCTGAAAAAAATTTCTTAATTGAATCTAACCATTCTCCGAAAAAAAGTAAACTTAAACCCCTGTTACGAAAAATTACTTTAAGCCCTCTCTTTTTCTGATTAGGAAATAAATCTTTTATTATGTATGGTCTATCAAATTTAACCATGCCAATTTTGCCCGCAAAGCGTTCTTTATTCGCAATTCGTAAATTCGTATTAGATTCGTAATTCGCAGTAGGCGAGCAAAGCGAGTAAGCGATTTCATCTAAAACAATCCATTTATATCCTATGTCTTGAATAATTAAAGCGGTTTTTTTATTATAGGCCAACTCAGGCAGGAAAAAACCTTTTGGCTGCCAAATTTTGCCAAAATATTTTTGATGAATATCTTCATTGAGTTTTATTTGACGACTTACCTCTGCTCTTGGTAAAAGAGGCAAAATAGGATGATAAGCAGCTGAGCCGACCAATTCTATTTGTCCCTTTTTGGCTAAATGTTTAATTTGCTCTAAAAAATCTTGATAGCCATATTCAACTAATTGCTCGGTTAAAGACGCGCAAATATTTAAACTAAGTCTGATATTAGGATTTGATTGTAAAATAGCTAAAATCCTATTATATGACTCTTTAATAACCTGGTCAATAATTTCTTTTTTTTGCCCAGGAGGTTGATAAATATGTAAAAGGTTGGCCCAATACATAGAAAATCATTTTAACATTGGAACATTGTAACATAGAGATTAAGAAACAAGATACAAGATACAAGATACAAACAAATTTCAAACTCCAATATTCAAACTGTTTGATTATTCGGTTATTGGTCATTGATTATTGTCCTAGACCCGTCCGGGACGGACCTAAGGGTTTGGTTATTGTTTCTTGGTTATTGGAGCTTGTTCCCAATATTCTCATTTTTTCATATTCCCATGGTTTTTAGTTTCTCTTTTTAAATTTTGATTTTTAATCTTTCTTATTGTCTTTCGATAAAGGATAATATACTTTTTGGCTGGTAATGTCCAAGAATACGACTCTTTCATTGCCCGACGAACTAAAGTTTGCCAGGTACTTTGCCGTTGATAATTCTCCAAAGCCCGAGTAAGAGCGAATAATAAATCATTTGAGCTATAAGAGGTAAAAAGAAAGCCGTTTCCTCTTCCTGTTTTTGGATTATAATCAGTGACTGTATCTAGTAGTCCTCCAACAGCA
>JAHIMV010000080.1 GCA_018896315.1 Patescibacteria group bacterium
TAGGCTTTCATTCAAATCAAAATCATAATAAAAACCATTTTCAATAACAGGACCAATGCCAAATTTGGCTTGGGGAAACAAATCTAAAACAGCCGCAGCCATTAAATGACTAGTTGAATGACGAATGATTTCAATATTCATAAATCAATTTAACAATATTTATTTGTATTATTTGCGTTAAGAGTAGCGACACCAATACGCAAATTCACACGAATGACGCGAATAAGTATTCGTATGGGCGCATTCGTGTAATGTTTGCCATAGGCAAACTTTGCGCTATTCGCGTGCTATTTTTATTTTTATTTTATTTATTGTCTCTGGCGCTTTTTTTAAAATAAAAGGAGGCCAGAACCTAACTTGAACTTCTTTGATTTCTTTAAAGTCTTTAAGATAGTTTTCAATTTCCTCAGAACCTAAACCACGAAAAAGAGTTTTATCTAAAATATCACTTTCTTCATTAATTACCATATAACCACGAAATTGAACCTCTAAAATAGCCTTATCTTGCTGAGAATCATATTCAATCAAGCGATAAGATAAACCGTCTGGCTCATAAGCAGCTAATTCTTTGCCAGGGGGAATAGCTTGGCGCAGAGCATTTAAAGCGACGTCTAAAAGTACATCTTCATTAAAAGCGACAGCCCCAATCTTTATTTTTTCAAAAACAGTAAATTCAGTTTTTTCATCTCCGGCTTGAGCATCTATTTGTTCGTCAAGCACTTGTGAGTGAACAACAATTTTTAAGTCAGTATCAGAAAGTTGTTCTTCAATTTCTTGTAAAGCATCTTGATAAAGTTTATCTTTAAGAGCTTTTTTAACTTGGTCAATATCAGCCTGCATAACAATACCAGCTTTTTTAATTCCTCCACTCATTTTTTCTTTACTCTCAGCAATAATATTACTTTTTAAATTAGAATCACGTAAATTAGGAATAGTAAATTGAGTGGGATCTATTTCATAGTCCTCTCCCATTTTATCAGCCCGAACTAGAACAGTTGTTTCTCCTTTTGCGGCAATTCTAATAGGTTCAACGGCTCGAAAAATTAGACCTTCAGGCGAAGAAAAGCGAGTGCTAGCCACAAAATTTATTGGAGACCAAGTGTTGTTAGTTAAAGTAATTTTTCCTTCTGCATAATCTTCCATAGAAACAGTAGCTTGAGGAACAGCTTTTTCCTGTTTTTCTTGAATATTTTCAAAAATTTGACCAACTAAAATAAGTGATTCTTCTGAATCAGTTAAATTTTCTTGTGTTTTTCCGCCCGAGGCGGATTCCCGCCCGCCTTTGACTTCGCTCAAGGCGATGTCGGGCGCGGCGCCTTTGGCGGAAATCCTAGCTTCAAAATTGACATCAACTTCCTCAGAAACAGGGGTAACAATAATTTGTACACCATAAGCCCCGCTTAATGTTCCCAGAATCAATCCAAGAAAAATTAAAGCAGTTAATAAAAGAAATAAATAAGCGATTTTATTATGTGGAGAAATATAAATTTGAGGCATAGTTTTAAAATTCCAAATTACAAGATACAAGATACAAACGTTTGGTTATTGAAATTTGAGATTTATTTGGTTATTGTATCTTGGTTATTGTATCTTCTTGTTATTTCGTGCTTCGGATATGTTTTTATTATATCAGTTTATTTTTGTTTTAACAATAAATCTTCCAACATATCTTTAGTTACTTCTTTGACATTTTCAGCAATTAACTTTAATTCACCATCTTTATCAGAAAGCCTTCCTTCAACAGAAACCATTTTGTTTTCTTCCCAAAGCTTAGAGGTAGATTTTAATATTTTAGGAAAGACAATAACTTCTACTTCGCCAAAAGAATCTTCTACTTTAACAAAAATCATATTCTCATTACTAGAAGTAGTAATTTTTTTAATTTTAGTAATTAAACCTAATATTTTTATAGAAGAACTTTTAAGGCCATTTGACAATTCTAATTGATTAATAGGTTTAACATATTTTTTAATAATTTCTTGATATTGTCTTAAAGGATGCTCAGAGACAAAAAATCCTAAATGTTCTCTTTCCCAAAGAAGTTTTTCCTGATGAGAAGCCGGATCAGATTTTTTTAATTTCAAATTCGCTTTGCCACTTAAAGATAAAAGCCCGAAAAGGTTAGTTTGCCCGTTATTCTTGTCTTTTTGTTTTTTTCTAACAAATTCAAGCAATGTTTCCATATTATTTAAAAGATGATTACGTTCGCCAAATTTTTCTAAAGCCCCGCTTTTAACCAAACTTTCCATAGACTTTTTATTTAGATCTTTAGAATCAACTCGGCCGAGGAAGTCTTCTAGATTTTGAAATATGCCGTTTTCTTCCCTTTCTTCAATAATGGCTTGAACAATTCCTTCTCCCACATTTTTAATGGCTATTAATCCAAATCTAATATTTTTTTTATCAACAACAGTAAAATTTTTAAAACTCTCATTAATATCAGGAGGAAGAACCTCTAAACCCATTTTTCGAGCTTCTTCTACTTCAACAGAAATACGATCTGTATCAGCTTTATGGGCGGTTAAAAGAGCGGCAATAAATTCAGCCGGATAATTTGCTTTTAAATAAGCAGTTTGATAAGAAATGGTTGCATAGCAGGTTGCATGAGCTAAATTAAAGCCATAGCCTGCAAAAGGCTCTATAAAGGCAAAAATTCTTTCAGCTGTTTCTTTAGTAATCTTGTTATTAATACATCCATGAATAAATTTTGTTTTTTGCTGTTGAAGAAGCTTGGCAATCTTTTTTCCTACTGCTTTACGTAAAACATCAGCTTCAGACAAGGTAAACCCGGCTAAGTCACGAACAATCTGTAAAACTTGTTCTTGAAAAACAGCAATACCGTATGTTTTATCTAAAATAGGTTTTAATTTAGGATGAAGATAATGGGGTTTTTTTAATCCCTTTTTCCCTGCAATATAGTCAGGAATTAATTCCATGGGCCCGGGTCTATAAAGAGCAACCATAGCAATGATATCTTCAAAAACAGTTGGCTTAAGCTGCTTTAAATACCGCTGAACCCCTCCGCTTTCCAGCTGAAATACTCCAGTTGTTTCGGCTTTTTGTAAAAGTTTAAAAGTTTTTGGATCATCAAGAGGTATTTGAGCTATATCAATATCTTTGTCATAGCGGTATTTTATTAATTTTAATGTTCTTTCAATAATAGTTAGATTTTTCAATCCCAAAAAGTCCATTTTCAAAAGACCAATATCTTCAACAGAGTGCATGTCATATTGAGTGATAATCGTTTTTTCTCCGCCAGAGACATCATATTGGGTAGGAACATATTGGTTTAAAGCTTCAGGAGCAATCACTACCCCGCAGGCGTGTTTTGACGCATGACGAGCTACTCCTTCTAATTTTTTAGCCGCATCAATAATGTTCTTGGCATCTTCATTAGTTTGATAAATGTTTTTTAACTCATCAGAGATATTTAAAGCTTTTTCCAAAGTATTACCAAAAGGAACCATTTTAGCTAATTTATCACAAAAGGTATATGGATAATTAAGTACTCGTCCTACATCTCTGATCCCTGCTCGGGCCGCCATTGTCCCAAAGGTGATTATTTGAGCGACATGATCTCGGCCATATTTTTTTTCAACATAGTGAATAACCTCATCGCGTCTTGTATCCGCAAAATCCAAGTCAATATCTGGCGGTTCATTTCTGGAACTAGTTAAAAATCTTTCAAAAAGCAATCCATATTTTAAAGGATCAATATCAGTGATGTTTAAAGCATAGGAAACAATTGAGCCCGCTACGCTTCCCCGGCCTGGTCCAACCACAATATTATTATCTTTAGCCCAGTTAACAAAATCCTGAACTATTAAAAAATAAGAAGCAAATCCGGTTTTTTTAATCATTGATAATTCATAATCAAGGCGATCAGTGACTTGTTTGGTTTTTCTTGGATAACGATTACTAATTTTTTCTTCACAAAGTTCTCTTAAATATTGATCTGCTGTTTTATTCTCTGGTAAAGGAAAATGGGGAAGTTTGGTCTTTTTTAATTCAATCTCTAGATTACACACTTGAACAATTTTTTGAGTATTAGTAATCACTTCAGTATGGTCTTTAAAAGCTTCTTTCATTTCTGCTTCAGTCCGGAGAGAAAGATCATAATCCAAATAACACATTCTATTTTTATCTTGTTGTTTTCTTTTTGTTTGCAAACAAAGAAGAATATCTTGAATTTCCGCATCTTCTTTTTTAGCATAATGAACATCATTGGTAGCAACTACAGGAATGTTATATTTTTTAGAAATATTAAAAATAGCCTTATTAACTAAAATTTGCTCTTTGCTTTTTGGATGATTTTGAACTTCTAAATAAAAGTTTTCTGCGCCAAAGATTTCTTGATATTCCAAAGCTCTTTTAATAGCTTTATCTTTTTGTTTTTCAAGAATTAGTTGGGGAATTTCACCTTTGATACAAGCGCTTAAACAAATTAACCCAAGAGAATATTTTTTCAAAAGTTCAAAATCTATTCTTGGTTTATAATAAAAACCTTTTAAATGAGCAATAGTGGTCAATTTAACCAAATTCTTATACCCTTGTTCGTCTTTAGCTAAGAGAATTAAGTGATAAGGCTTTTCGTCTATTTTTACCCTTTTATTTAAATGGCCATGTCTGGCCATATATGCCTCAACCCCAATGATTGGTTTAATTCCGGCTTCTTTTGCTTTTTGATAAAATTCAATCACGCCATACATTACGCCGTGATCAGTTAAAGCCAAGGATTTCATTTTATGTTTTTTGGCTTGATCAATCAGGCCATCAATTTTTAATAAACCATCAAGCAAAGAGTAATGACTGTGGACATGAAGATGAGTGAAATCATTAGAACATTTTAACATTGTAACATTGGAACATTGGGACATTTATTTTTTTTCATTTTTTAATTCTTTAATTTAAATCTGTAGTCCACGAGGGTTTACATTTCATTTGGTTTGAATTTGGTCAGGAATTTGGTCAGTTTGGTCAGGTCTGACTTGACCACTGACGAATGAATACTAATTATACAAATAATTTTATTAGTATCATTCGCATGAATTAGTATATTAGTATCGCTTTATTTTTTCTTTTCTTTACTATTCACCCGTTTTTCTCTTACCAAGAGAATAATTTCCTTTAACCCTTCCATAAAAGTCCCAATTAAAGCAGAGACTTTTAATTTTTCTCTTAATTCTTTTGCTGTTTTACTGATTTGTTCTGAAGCATGAGATACGTTTCTAAATGTTTTGGCAATTCTTACGGCAATAACAATACCCAAGATTATCAGGACGACAAACAACAGAGACAGAATAATAATAGCAGAGGAGGAGGTGATATAAAAAAAGTTTTGAGTCGTCATACAAATTTAATTTAACCCCGGTAGTAGAAGTTTTGCTTCACTACAGGGCAGGTCGGTTAAGATATAATCTTAACACATAATTTTATTCTGCCAAGCCCTTGCCACCTCAAATAATGTTTGATAAAATGATGGGTGTTATGGTAGAAAAATTAACCGCTAAACAACTTAGATTTGCCCAGTGGTATTTAGCCAATAAAAAAAGGCTTAAACTCCTTTTGCTTATTGTCGTTATTCTTCTAAATATTATTGTTTGGGGCATAGCTGGCTACCAATTATACAAGTATTTTTCCTTAAAAGAAGCTCATGAACAAATGTTGAAAGAATTAACTGCTGAACAAATAGACTATTTGAAATTGCATGAACATTTTCAACCTGAGAACCTAATTCTAGAAAATCCTATTTTACTTAGTTTATATTCAACTGAACTAAAATATGATTTTGCTATTAAAGTAAAAAATTCAAACAAGAACTGGCTTATCCAAGAAATTGAATATTATTTTTCCTGGGAAAATGGACAAACACAAATGCAAAAAAGCTTTATTTTACCAGGAGAGGAAAAGTATATTTTAGCCTTAGGACAAGAAGTGGATGGAAAATTAACAAAGGCAGAATTTATTCTTTCTAATATTGATTGGCAAAGAATTAACCCTAATGACCAACTACTTCAGATACCATCACAATTAATTTTTGAAAATATTGAATTAGGTTATGCTATTTCTGAAGAAGAAATGATTGCTTTGCCACAAATTTCTTTTTCAATAAAAAATGAATCAGTTTATAATTTTTGGCAAGTTAATTTATTAGTTATTCTTTATCAAAATTCAAAGATTGTCGGAATAAATACTATTCTAGTAAAAAATTGGCAAGGTAATGAACAAAGACAAATGGAATTAATTTGGCCAAAAATTCCTTCTTATAGTCATATTCAAATTGTTCCTGATATTAATCCCTTTGATTCAGAGATTTTTATTCCAGTATATTAATCGGAGCTCCGAGCTCCGATTTGGGTACTTGGGGATTAGGGATTGGGATTTAATAAAGGATTTGGAAGCTCGCTTCCAAATTTCTTACTTCTCACTTAAATAATTTTTGTTAAAATGTTAAATTGTTATTTTGTTAAATTGAAGAAGGGATGATTAATTTTGTTCAATTAAAACGCTTTGATGCAATTTTATTTATTTTAATGGTTCTTTTAATCGTTTTTGGTTTAGTTATTCAGTATAGTTTATCTTTGGCTGTTGAGGGAGAAAGTACTGGTAATTTTTCTAAACAATGTATTTTTGCCCTGATCGGGCTTATTTTATTTTTATTTGTTTTCTTAACTGATTTTCGTTTTGTCCGCTCTTCTGCTTATATAATTTATCTTCTGACAATTTTACTTTTAATTGGCGTATTATTTTTTGGTCAGATTTTTCGTGGAGTTCAAGGATGGCTAAGTTTTGGATTTTTTAATTTTCAGCCAGCTGAATTAGCAAAATTGACCGCCATCATTATATTAGCTAAATTTTGGCAAGAAGCCCGTTTACCAGTCCGCCTCAAACACTTATTAATTAGTTTTGTCTTGATCTTGCCTTTAATCTTTTTAATTATTCTTCAGCCAGATCTAGGTTCGGCCCTAATGATTATTATTCTTTGGTTTGGCATTCTCTTTTTAGTTGATAAGAATAAAAAACATTTTATTAGTATATTAATAATTTTTATTTTGATTGCTTCCTCAGCTTGGTTGTATTTTTTAACTGATACTCAAAAGGGACGCATTTCAACTTATTTAAATCCTCAAGGAGATCCCTTAGGACGTGGTTATCAAATTACCCAATCTATTATTGCTATTGGTTCAGGTCAAGTTGTAGGCAGGGGCTTTGGCTTGGGCCCGCAATCACAATTAAGATTTTTACCAGCCGGAGAAACAGATTTTATCTTTGCTGTTTTAGCTGAAGAATTTGGTTTTATTGGTTGTTTACTTCTTTTAGGTATTTACGCTGGTTTTTTTTATCGTTTGATTAGATTAGCTCGGACTGTTTATGATAATTTTGGTTTGATTTTAATTCTAGGAACTACTCTTTCTATTTTTTTTCAAGCCTTTATTAATATTGGCATGAATATTGGGTTACTTCCTGTTGTTGGAGTGCCTTTGCCTTTTGTTAGTTATGGAGGCAGCTCATTATTAATCAGTATGATATCTATTGGCTTAGTAGAGAGTGTAGTCACTCATCAACCATTTACAAAATATGATGATATGATATCATTATGAAGAGTTTTGTCTGACATTTTCAAGGTTGAGCTTGTCGAAACCGCAGAAAATTCAGCAACAAAACCTTTACCCTGTTAAATAATTTCGCTTTTAGCGAAATTGCCGCAGGGCGGCATTTAACAGGGTACTCAAATTTCTAATAAAATTTTTATCACTTCGTTCTAAAATTTTAACAAATTTGGTATGTTAAGTTTAAAAGCACAACCCAGAGAATTAAAGGGAAGAAAAACAAAGAAAATAAAAGAACAGGGATTAATCCCCGCTGTTGTTTATGGCCATGGTTTTAAATCCAAGTCTATTCAGGTTTTAGCTTTGGATTTTAAAAAAGTTTTTAAAGAAGCTGGCGAAAGTAGTATAATTAATTTAGAAATTGAGGACGATAAACCAATTAAAGTTTTAATTTACGACTTGCAGCGCCATCCTTTAAAAGATAATCTTCAGCACATTGATTTTTATAAAATTAAAGAAGGAGAAAAAATTAAAGTAGAAACAGGATTAAAATTTATTGGTGAAGCACCAGCGGTCAAAGAATTGGGCGGAGTTTTATTTAATAATTTAAGTGAGGTAGAAATAGAATGCTTGCCAGAAGATTTAATTCATGAAATTGAAGTTGATATATCTGTTTTAAAAACCTTTGAGGATATTATTAGAGTTAAAGATTTAAACGTGCCTTCAGGTGTAAAAATTTTAGATGAGGCAGAAGAAATGGTTGTTCAGGTAGAAAGACCAAGACAAGAAATTATAGAAGAAGAGATAGTTGAAGAAGCTATTGGAGAAGAAACTAAAGAAGAAACTAAAGAAGAAACTAAAGAAGAAAAGCCAAAAGAAGAAAATAAATAATAAAAAAAAGCCTATGTTGTTTAAATTAACCAAAACTTTTTGGCTAATAGCTTTAGGTCTTTTTTTTATTTTAATCTGGATTTTAATATTTTTTGTACAAAATAAACA